>CAZYSF010000384.1:0-12205 GCA_964649635.1 uncultured Anaerolineales bacterium
GGCTTGCGATGGGTCATGCTGCCAAAGCCGATATACACGGGCGGGGGTCCGGATTCGAGAAAATCCACAAGTTCGGCAGGCGGTACCCAGGCGGTCGAAAGAACAAGCTGCCAAAACCCGGTCACGCGCATCGAATCGTTCCAATCCGCGGGAACGGGAATCACATGCCGACTGTATCCGTAAAGAACAGTACCTTCGCCGCGGTTGAACGCTCCGAAAGGCCCCCAGAAATGTGCCGGGGGAATCCGCAGAACCTGGCGGCGCGCCTGGTTTTCCGCGGCACGGAATGTTTGCCAAATCATTTGCTGCGCCAAGAGATGGGAAAGGCGATTGGCCCAACCGGGAAGCCGGACCGGGGTGGACGGCGCAAGGACACTGGGGAAATCGCGGGTGGGAGTAAACGGATAAACAAAAGCCGGTACAAACCGGATGCCGAGTTTTTCGGAAAGCGCCAACCCTACAAAGAACCCGCCCAATCCGGCGACGATCATATCGGAATCCCGGCATGCTTCCATCCCGCTGACCGCCGCCTGTGCAATCAAGCGCCGGGCGGAGGAGCCCATGCTGGAAAGGATCTCGAGGAAATTTCCGCGCTCGAGCATGCGTTCCATGCTCCGGGCGACCGATTCAGTGCTTCCGCCCAGGTCCGTAAAATGCAAACCATTGTCCTCGACGAGCCCCCGGAAATCCTGGGAAGCCAGAATGCGGACCGAATGTCCCGCGGCGCGCAATCCGGCGCCCAAAGCCACATACGGCTGGACGTCGCCGCGGCTTCCGGCTGCGATGAAGGTCACCTTCATTTTCGATGCGGCTCCTTTTTTGGGATTTTCCTTTTCGGTCGACGCAATAGGGGTTGGAAGCCCGGTGGGCAGCAAGGATTGTAGGCTTAACGGCTTTCCCAAATGTTTTCGTCCCGGCCCGCTGCCATATTCTCCATCCGGGCATATTGAAACAACAGATCCGACAACCGGTTGAGGTAGATGCGAATCTCCGGTGCCACGGTTGCGGTGCGGGCGATCGCGATTACGTCTCTCTCCGCCCGGCGGCAAACGGCGCGCGCGAGGTGCAGAGCCGCGGCGCTTGGCGTGCCTCCCGGGATAAGAAAATTTTCCAGCGGCCCGAGCATTTCCTGCAAAGCCGCGGTTTCCCGCTCGAGGAATCCGATCCGGACGGGATCGAGAACAGGCCCCTTCGATTTCCGCGGACGTCCGGCCAGCATTGCGCCCAGACACAGCAGGTCGTTCTGGATTTCCAGCAGGCGGTCGGCGGTAGCCGGGGCCGGATTTTGCGAACGAACCCAGCCGATCGCCGAATTCATTTCATCCAGCGATCCCAAAGCCTGAATGCGCCTGGAATCCTTCCAGACCCGCCGGCCGTCCGCCAGATCGGTCTTGCCGTCGTCGCCGCGCCGGGTGGTTACTTTTGTGATCCGGGGCATGGGTTTCCTCGCCGTTTTTCCATCTTATCGCTTTTTCCGGGCTCGAGCCGGCTTCCCTGCCGATTTTAGTCGTTCTTCCCCGTCCGGCAGGATCAGAGGGTATCCGTGCAGCGGATGAGGGATGACCTGCATCGGATGGTGAAAAAGCGGGGAAAGAATCTCCGCGGTTAATGCGGTCTGCGGGGATCCGCAGCAAACCAAACGGCCGCCGGAAAGCAGGGCGACCCGGTCGGCGAAGCGCGCGACGAGGTTGAGATCGTGCATGGCGGCGACGACCGCGTGCCCGCGCTCACGGGCGAAGCGGCGCAGGAGCGAGAGGGTTTCGATTTGAAAGCGGATGTCGAGGTGGGCGGTGGGCTCATCCATCAGAAGGATGGATGCGCCCTGCGCCAGGGCCCGGGCGATCAACACGCGCTGCGCCGTCCCGCCGGATAGCGTTTCAATCGGCTGGCTGGAAATGGATTCCAAACCGACCGCGGCGAGCGCCGAATGCACCGCCTCCCGGTCCGCGGCGGTTTCCGGGCCGAACCAGCCGTGAAAGGAAATTCTCCCGAGCATCACCGCTTCGGCGACCGTGTACCCGGATGGCAATCCGGCCATCTGCGGCACGACCGCCAGCAGGCGCGCCCGACTCTCCGGGGGAAGCATGTGCATCGGGTGGGTCTGGCCGGCGCACCGGGCAAGGCCGGAAAGCGGCGCGAGGACCCCCGACGCGGCGCGCAGGAGGGTGGTTTTGCCGCAGCCGTTGGGGCCCGCAATCGCGAGCAGTTCCCCGCTGCGGATATCCAGGGATGCCTGTTCGAGCGCGTTTCTCGCCGCCGCCGGGTAGCGCACCGTGAGGCGCTCGAGCACCAGGGCAACATTCGCACGGGCGTTCATCGCGAAGCTCCGTTCCGGCGCAGGAGGTAGAAGAAAAACGGCGCGCCCAGCAGCGCGGTGACGATCCCGACCGGCAGCTGCTGCGGCGCAAGGAGCGTGCGCGCCAGCAAATCCGCCAGCAGCAGGACCGACGCGCCGAGCAGCGTGGAGAGGGGGAGCAGGCGGCGGTAATCGCCGCCCCACAACAGCCGCACCAGGTGCGGCACGGCCAATCCGATGAATCCGATCACCCCGCCGAAGGCGACTCCGGCCGCGGTGGTCATCGAGGCGGTGATGATGAGTATCCATCGCGCCCGCTGAACGTTGAGCCCGGTCTGCTCGGCCTGCTCCTCCCCGAATTGAAGAAGGTTTAACACCCGGCCCATTGCGAACATAACGGCGATGCCGATCAGGATGTAGGGCAGGGAGAGGCGCACCGGATCCCAGCCGCCGAGGAGCAATCCGCCCATCAGCCATGCGATGGCGCGCTGGGTTTGCTCGACCGTGCGGTAAAAGAGGAACGCCGCCAGCGACTGGGCGAATGCTCCGGCTGCCACGCCGGCCAGGATCAGCCGCGTGGACGAGGCCGCGTCCCGTCCCGGCCGCGACCAGCCATATACCATCAGCACGATCCATAGCGCGCCCAGGAAGGCGAAGACGGGGATAACGGGCGAAGACGGGGCAAACCCCGGGATCGTAATCGCGATCGCCACCCCGAGGCTCGCGCCAGATCCGATCCCAAGCAGGTACGGGTCGGCCAGCGGGTTGCGGAAGATGCCCTGGAAGGCGGCGCCGCTGGAAGCCAGCGCCATGCCGAGCAGCATGATGAAGATCGTGCGCGGCAGGCGCAAATCCCAGACAATCGATGTGAGCGAAGGCGGGATGCCGGCCGAATCGGGGGCGTGCCGGAGGATGGACCACAACTGCCCGGGCGTTATCGCCACGGCGCCAATCGCGACGCTCGCGGCAAGCGCGGCGCCGAGCAGAATTAGGCACAGCCCGAAGGGCAGGGCGCGGGAAAAAAAACCTCCCCGCGCAGACAGGGAGATCCGGGGTCGGGGAGCGATGGGGATCGACCTCACCTTTCTCGCGAAGGTTGATGGATCGCGGTGCGGGCGGGCGACCTGGCTTGCCGACGTACGGCATACAGTTGCGCGACAGCGCCGGACTTTCACCGGCTTCGCCATTTGCCCCGCGCGAAGCAGATCGCGGGAGCATGCTCGACCATCCGGGGTGCAGAGCACCCGCACCGAAGACCATTTTTAACGCGCCGCCTGAGCGGCTGTGAAAATATACCGGATGCTTGTTATTGTGTCAACGGGCCGGGAAAATGAGTATTAATAAATTTTCCGCAAAAAGCGCAAAGACCGCAAAATAAAAAACCTTTGAGCGCTTTTTGCCCTTTATGGCTAACTATATTCAAGCCCAAAATTATCTGGGAGAAGCGCGTGGAAAATTCTCGCCGCAAAGAACATATAGAACACAAAGGAAAAACTTTGAGCCTTTTGTGCTTTGTGCGGCAAATCATTCACGGACATCGTGAATGGCGGCGGTGGAGACGGGATGCTGAATAAACCGGGGAGTGGGTTACAATTTAGAGAAAGGCTCCTCGGCCAGGACTCGAACCTGGAACCAATCGGTTAACAGCCGATTGCTCTGCCGATTGAGCTACCGAGGAAAGCCCGAAGATTATACCAGCCGAAAAACGAAAGTCAAGAAGGCGCGATACAAATGAAATCCGACTCCAACATCATCGCCACATCCAAACGGACGACGGTTCAGGTCACGCTTCCCGACGGACGCACGCTGGAGGGGCCGGCGGGCTCGACCATCGAAGCGTTCCTGCGCGCCGCGGAGATCCGGCCGGAACCCCCGATTGTGGCCGCGCTTCTGGGGAAGGAACTGCGCGAGCTCTCGCATCCGGTCAGCGCGGACGCGGATCTCATTCCCCTCGACACCGGAACGGGCGATGGGTCGAGGATTTACCGGCGTTCGCTGGTTTTCCTGCTGGTGGTTGCCGTGCGCGAACTGTTCCCGGGATCGGAAGTGACCGTGGAGCATTCGGTGAGCGACGGCGGCTTCTTCTGCTCGGCCTATCAACGCGCGCCTTTCTCGCCGGAGGAAATGCAACGGATTGAAACCCGGATGCGGGAGATCGCACACGCGGACGAGCCCATCCTCCGGCGGGAGGTCCCCCTCTTGGAAGCGATCCGGCACTTTGAACGCGACGGGTACCTGGATAAACTGCGCCTGATGAAGGTCCGCCAAAAGGATTACCTGACACTCTACACTCTGCACGGATTCGAGGATTACTTCCACGGGTATATGGTCCCCTCGTCCGGATATCTGAAAAAATTCCGCCTGCACCGGATGGGAATGGGATTCATCCTGCGTTTCCCGAAGCGGCACATGCCTTCGGAAATCCTTCCCAACGGCGAATATCCGAAACTGTGGGCGACCTTTCAGGAATACGGGTATTGGCAGGAACGACTGGGGCTTGACGACGTCGGGATGCTCAACGAGGCAATCGAAGGGGGGCGCGGCCGCGAAGTGATCCTGGTTGCGGAAGCGCTCCACGACCAGAAGCTAGCCGAGATTGCGCGCCGTATCGCCGACGAACGGGACCGGATCCGGCTGGTGCTGATCGCCGGCCCGACCTCGTCCGGGAAGACAACCTTCTCGCGCCGGTTGTCGATCCAGCTGCTTTCGCAGGGGCTGCGGCCGTATCCGGTGGAAATGGACAATTATTTTGTCGACCGGGATAAAACCCCGTGCGACGAATCCGGCGCGCCGGATTTCGAAGCCTTCGAGGCTCTCGACCGGGATTTGCTGAACGACCACCTGGAGCGGCTGCTGCGAGGCGGCGAAGTGGCGCTGCCCCGATTCGATTTCCAGGCTGGGAAGCGGATAACCGGGGATACGGTCCGCCTCCCGCCCAAAGCCGTGATCATCATGGAAGGCATCCACGGCCTCAATCCGGCTCTGCTGCCGCGGTTCCAAACCGGCGAAGTCTTCCGGATCTATGCCTCGGCCCTCACTCAGCTGAACCTGGATCGGCACAACCGCATCTCCACAACTGATACGCGCCTGATCCGGCGGATCGTCCGCGATTCGACCCAGCGCGGGCACTCCCCCGCTTCGACCATCGCGATGTGGGACCGGGTCCGCCGCGGGGAGCGGAAAAACATCTTTCTTTATCAGGAGAACTCCGATAGCATCTTCAATTCGGCGCTGATCTACGAACTCGCGGCGCTTCGCCCAATCGCCGACCCGCTCCTGCGCCAGGTCACACCGGAGCAACCGGAGTACATCGAAGCCAAGCGGCTGCTGGCGTTTCTGGCCTGGTTCCGGCCGCTCTCCCCGGAATTCATTCCCGATGATTCGATCCTGCGCGAATTCATCGGCGGATCGATCCTCGACCGGTTCCGGGTCTGGGGGGCGTAGGCATGCGCTACGTGCGGTTCCGGCGCAAGGGCGAAGCGGCCGTGGTCCAAGGCTGGCTGGAAGGGGGCCAGGTCGGCGCGATCGCGGGGCCGCTCTTCGGCGCCCACCGGCGGCTGCCTGTCAGCCAACCGCTGACTTCGGTGAGGCTTACGACCCCATGGCTTCCGGGGAAGATCATCTGCGTCGGGCGGAACTACGCCGACCATGCCCGGGAACACCATGCCGAAATTCCGGACGTCCCGATGCTTTTCATGAAACCCCCTTCGGCCGTGATCGGCCCGGGGGAGGCGATCGTCCTACCGCCGCAATCCGAACAGGTGGAACACGAGGGCGAACTGGCGGTGGTCGTCGGCCGACGGATCCGCAACGCCACGACCGATGAGGCGCTGGCGGCGGTGTTCGGATACACGATCGCCAACGATGTCACTGCCCGGGATCTTCAGCAGCGGGACGGCCAGTGGACCCGCGCCAAGGGGTTCGATACGTTTTGCCCGCTCGGTCCGTGGATCGAAACGGAAGTTAACCCGCACGACCTGCGGATCACCTGCCGGGTCAACGGCCGGATCCGCCAGTTGGAATCCACCCGGGAGATGGTTTTCTCCATCGCGCAACTGGTCTCCTTTGTATCCGGGATCATGACGCTCGACCCGGGCGACGTCCTGCTCACCGGGACTCCGGCCGGCGTGGGGAAGCTTTCGGCGGGGGATACTGTCCAGGTGGAAATCGAAGGCATCGGCATTCTTGAAAACCCGGTCCTCGGTTCGGAAATCCCGGAACCGGAGACCGCTCAACCTGATTGACGGAGGAACGGCATGGGATTGAAATCGGATCGCTGGATCACGCAGATGGCGAAGGAACACCGGATGATCGAACCGTTCGTGGATACCCAGGTGCGTCAGGGGGTCATTTCATACGGCGTATCTTCCTACGGGTCCGACATCCGCGTGGCGGACGAGTTCAAGATCTTCACCAACCTCAATTCCGCGATCGTCGACCCGAAGGCGTTCGACATTAAATCGATGGTGGATTTTCGCGGCGAGGTGTGCACCATCCCCCCGAATTCCTTCGCCCTGGCGCGGACGGTCGAATATTTCCGCATCCCGCGCAGCGTGCTGACGCTCTGCGTCGGCAAGAGTTCCTACGCCCGATGCGGGATCATTGTCAACGTCACCCCGTTCGAACCCGAATGGGAAGGCTTTGTGACCCTCGAGGTGTCCAACACCACGCCGCTTCCGGCGCGGATCTACGCCAACGAGGGGATCGCCCAGGTGATTTTTCTGGAAGCCGACGAGGAATGCCTGGTCTCCTACGCCGACAGGAAGGGCAAGTACCAGGCCCAGCAGACAATCGTTCTGCCGAAAGTGTGATCCACGAAGGGTACGAAGAGAAACCCGCCTCACCCCCTCGCTCCCCCTCTCCTGGGGTACCCCAGGAGAGGGGGAAGGGGGGTGAGGCGGTGGATTCAAACCTCCACCAGATCGCGGATTTTATCCAGCAGCGACTGTCCCACCCCCTCCACATTTAATAAATCCTCGATGGATTGAAACGGACCGTGCGTCTCGCGGTAATCGATGATCCGCTGCGCCAGGACGGGGCCGATGCCCGGGAGGGATTCCAATTCCTCGAGTGTGGCGGTGTTGAGATTTATTTTTCCGCCTCCCGGGGGAGCCGCCTGCGGCGTTCCCGGAAGGGGCGTGGGGGTGATCAGTGGAACGCGCACATCCTGGCCATCGCTGAGCGGGGCGGCCAGATTAAGGCGCGAGGTATCGGCCTGGGGAAGGGTCCCGCCCGCGGCTTGCAATGCATCCTGGAGGATGCTGCCGGGAGGCAGGGTGTAAATGCCGGGCGCGACGACCGCCCCGCGGACGGATATGCGCACCCCGGGCGGGTCGCGCGGCGTGGAGAGGAGAATCGGCTTCCCCTCCAGGCGGCCGTTGCCGATGAGAATCAGGGCCGCCGAAATCAGGCCGGCGCATAACCCAAAAAGAAAAACCTGCCAGGTTTTCATATCCCCCTCCGTTGAATTTGTCAGGATCCGCGATGCGGTTTTTCCACTTCATCCCCCTTTGGTGAAGTAAACCAGCGTGCTTTGGCTCACGGACAGAGACCGGATTCCGAGGCCGGGATGCATTTTCCCGGCCTCGGAATCGATTAATACTATCCGCCGACTTTCAGCAATTCACGGTCGATCGCGTCGAACAGCCATTCGAAATCCGACGCGGTGCCGTTGACCACAACCCCGTTGACGAAAAAGGTCGGGGTGCCGTTCAACCGTATTGCGTTCCCGCGCTGAACATCCGCGTTCAAGACATCGAGGTGGGTCTGGTTGCTCAGGCATTGATTGAACTGCAGGCTGTCCAGGTGAAGCTGGGCGGCGAAAGCCTGCAGGCGGGCCGAGTTGAAGTTGCCCTGGTTCTCACCCGCCTGATTCTGGAAGAGGTAATCGTGGTATTCCCAGAACATATCCTGGTCGCCCGCGCAGAGCGCCGCCAGCGCGGCGAGATGGGATTCATTCCCGCCCGAAACGAAGCTGTCCACGACCGGGTAGTTGCGAAAAATGAACCGGATCCTTCCCGGCTTGATATATTCCTCGCGCAACCGGATTTCGGCGGTCGTGGCGAAGAGGCTGCAGAAGGGACACTGGAAATCCGAGTATTCCTCAACGACAACTCTCGCGACCGGATTGCCGGCTTCCCGCGCAGGAAAATCCACGTCGATCGGGGCGCTCTGGCTGGCGATGATTGCGACAATGGCCACAATCCCGACGATCGCGCCGATGCCGATCAGGATGTTCCGTTGCAGGTTTTTCGAGGACGAACGCTGCTTTGAAAAGCTTTTATGTTTCTTGGGCATTACCCCTCCGGTCCAGGGTTGATGGATTGAATGGAGACTATCGGGAAGTTTGCCATGATTGCGTGGAATTGTCTAGGATGGGGCCGGAAAAGGAACTTGCCGTTGCCGGGGATGGGGATAATTCATTGCCGTTCAGGCCGGACCGGACCATCATGCCGAGGGATCACTCCGTCAACGCGCATCACCCGTGGCGGACGGGAGTTCGAACCGGAAGACCGGATACGATTCCCCCATCTCGGAAAATCCCAGCGAGCGATAGAGCCGACGGGAACGGGGATTGTCGTGTTGCGTGTTAACCGTGATGCGAAGCGCTCCCCGGCGGCGGCCAAAATCCAGAACGTGGAAAAGCAGCGCGCGGCCGATGCCCTTGCGTTGGTGGTCCGGGTGGACCGCAATCCGGGTGATGTGCAATCCCTGCGGTGCGGAACCGGCCATCAGGTATCCGGTCACCCGATCTCCCGTCCGGTGAACGGCCGTCAGGATCGACCGGTCGAAGGTTTCACAAAGCGCGTCCCCATCCATGCGCCACGGCGGGGCGAACGCCAAATAATCCAGCTGCTCGACCGCGGGAAGGTCGGCAGCCGCCATTGGCGCGACCGCGGGCACATCCGCGATCTCCGGGAGCCAGCGATGCGTCGGACGGGAATAGGCGATCACCCGGCCGCTTGCGGAGAATCCGCTTTTCAGGATCAAATCGATCAGCCACGCCTGGGTGGTCATCACCCACACGGCGGGAAGGCCCATCCCGGTCAGAACCTTTTTTGCCTCTTCCCAGAGCACGGCCCATGCCGCGCGGGGGCCGGGAAGAGCGGACGTCGCAAACAGATGCAGCCATGCCACACCGAGTCGGTCGGGGGAAACCAGAAGGACGGCGGCCGGGGTCCTATCCGGCGCCCGCAGGCACCCGGAGAAAGGCCGGCCGACCCAATAGGCGAGCGGATGCCAGCCGATATGGCGGAACTGAAATTCGGCGGAGGAAATCCACCGCAGAAAAGGTTCCCTTTCCGCCGGGGTCAGAGGGGAAACGGAAGCGGGGATTATAGGGTGATGTCCAGGAGCGATTCGGCGATTTCCCGCAGCCGGCCGACGGGTAGTTCACTCATTTTCATGGCCAGCCGCAGATAGGGCTCATGGGTGGGCTTCCCGGCGAAACGGCGGATGTCCGAGGGCAGCTTTTGAAATTGATCGTCGGATTCACGGTTCAATTCCCACTCACCCACCGGGCCGTGGAATTCCAGGAAGGATCCGACCTCGGTCCCCAGCGCCTGCGACAGCGATTCCAGATCGGCCAGCGTAATCGGCCGGTCGCCGTTTTCGTAAGCCTTGATCCTCCGCACCGTGATCCCGGACTGCTTTGAGAGTTCGCCAAGGCGCAGATTCTTTTCGGCGCGCAGCTGCCGCAGTTTGGTCGCTATCATTTTCTGACGGATGAAGACCAGCCGATTCAGATCGATTTTTTCCCGCGTGTCATGGCTGAGGAACTGAGCGTTATACAGGAAATGGCGGATGGGGACATCATAGGTGTAGGCCAGGGCTTCGAGTTCCGGCAGGGTGATGGAGCGCCGGCCCGTCTCGAACGCTGACAGCATCGAGGAGGTCATGCCGATGGATTCGGCGGCTTCGCGCACCGTCTGGTGGGAGGTTTCACGGGCGGCTTTCAGGATGACGCCCAGCATTTTATTACGCAGGTATTGCGGTGAATTCGGGCCTGGCATGGGGTTTATCTATCCTTTCATCGATTTCCAAAGACTGTCCGCCCGCGGGCGGGGTACCCGGCTTTTCCGCAGCGGGGCGGCAATTTACCTCAAATTCCCGCTGCCGGTCCTCACGATGGGGAGATCGAACATCAGCTGCGTCCCACTGCCTTCCTTGCTTTGAATCGTGAGTTTGGATCCATGCGCGTCCACAATCTGGCGGCTCAAGTGCAAGCCCATCCCGGTTCCGCCGTGCCGGCGGGTCGCCGAACCGTCGAGCTGATGGAACGGCGTAAAAAGCTCGCCCATCCGTTGGGCGGGAATCCCGATCCCGTTGTCCTCGACGGTCAACCAGACCCGCTCCGCGGAGCGTCCGGCGCGGATGCCGACTTTTCCCCCGGAAGGAGTGAATTTTATTCCATTATCCACCAGTTGGAATATTACCCATGAAATTTTCCGGCCATCCGCCCGGACGGGGGGCAGGTCCGGCGGCAGATGCACTTCGATCCGGACATTCCCTTTTTGGGATTTTGCCGTCAGGCGCGAGAGGGTATCCTGCACGCAATCGCGGATCGAGACGGCCTGCAAATTGAGGGAAATCCCGCCGCGCGAGGAATCCGAATACTGGATCAGGTCATCGATCAGGTCGTTCAGCCGCTGGGATGCATTGCGCAACGTATCCATGGCGCCCCGTTGTTCTTTGGTCAGCGGGCCGAACGTATCATCCGCCAGCAAATCGATATATCCCACGATGTGGGTCATCGGGGTGCGCAGTTCGTGCGAGATATTGGCGATGAAATCGGCTTTCAGCTGGTTAAGCTCCGAGAGTTTTTCCAGCGCCTGGGAGAGTTCGGCCGTCCGTTCCCGGACCCGTTCCTCCAGCCTCCGGTTGGCCAGCTGCAACGCTTTTTGCAGCTGCATCACCATGCTGGCCACCGCCCGGTCCAGCGCTTCCGGCTGAAGAAATTTCATGTCGATCAGGATCTGGCCGATGCGGCGGGGCGGCTTGCCCTGTTGGTTATCCCGGGTTTGCGCCTGCAGCGCCTGCTGCAGCTGATCCGCGGTGATGATTTTTTGCGCGACAAGGCTTTCCCCGAGTCGTGGAACGAGTTCTTCAATGCTCGCGGGCATCGCGGCCGGGGCGGTGCGGGCTTCCTCCAACCGCTGGCGTATCAGCAGATCGGTATACAGGATCAGGTCGACATTGCATTCCGGGCAGTATGAGTTGCCCGGCGGAACGGAGGCGCCGCAATAGGGGCATTCCAGCGGTACGGGATTGGAGGACGGCAGCATGCGCAGGTCCACTCCTTGGATGCGAAGGATAATATATCCGTTGATAGATTTCGGCAAGTCCGCCGGAGGAAAAAGCATCCTCAGGGCATCCGGACTTTGACATGGCCGGTGTCCGCGGTATAATCGCCATGCTCGCGCGCCGGTTGCGAGCCGACTTTTGCGGCATTTGAGGAACTTGTGGAAGAATATCCTGCGAACCCCTCGCAAATGTGGGGCGAAGCCTTCACACTCAACGACTCCGATCTCGAGTTCATCAATAATCTTCTTCTCGAAGAGGGCGCTCCGATGGAATCGGAGCGTTTGGCGGTGGCCGTCATCCGCGAGCGGTTGCAGAGCGAGGCCAAACGCCGCGCCAAACTTTCGCCGGACGATACGATCTACCTTCCCCGCCTGGCATACCAGGCCGGTCAGCATCTGGTGTTCCCGATGCTCAGTTTCGCCCGCGGCACGGTGCTTTCGCTCCGCCCGGGCGAAAATCCCCAAGCCGGTCCTTTCGAGGTGGTTCGGGTGCAGGTGGACGGCACTGAACGCGAGTTTGCTTCCCGGCTGGAAAACCACCGGATCAACACCATCCCGCTGGAAACGCTCATGGGAGCCAGCGAGCGTTCTCCGGAGCAGATCTTCG
>CAZYSF010000385.1:0-2566 GCA_964649635.1 uncultured Anaerolineales bacterium
AGCACCTTCGAGAACGGGAGCTTGCGGGTCCCGGCGGAGGGGTCTTCCGGGTTGTTGACGGCGTCGAATTCCTCAACCTGGTCCGCGGGATAGTTATCGATCACCAGCTTCACCGGCCGCAGGACCGCCATCCGGCGCAAGGACCGCCGGTTGAGGTCGTCGCGGATGACCGCTTCGAACACGCTCATGTCCACCCAGCTGTCGTTCTTTGTTTCCCCGACCGAGCGGACGAATTCCAGGATCGCCTCCGGGTTGACCCCCCGCCGGCGCAGGCCGCGCAGCGTGGTGAGCCGCGGGTCGTCCCAGCCGCGGACGATCCCCTTCTCCACCAGCATCCGCACCTTGCGTTTGCTCATCATCGTGTGGGTCACGTTGAGGCGCGAGAATTCGATCTGGCGGGTCTTGAACTCGCCCAGCTGCTCGAGGAACCATTCGTACAGCGGCCGGTGGATGATGTACTCCTGCGAACAAAGCGAGTGTGTGATCCCTTCCATCGAATCGTTCTGGCCGTGGGACCAGTCGTACATCGGGTAGATGTTCCATTTTTCGCCGGTGCGGTGATGCGGCGCGCGCAGGATGCGGTACATCACCGGGTCGCGCATGACGATGTTGGGATCGGCCATGTCGATTTTGGCGCGCAGGGTCCGGCTGCCCTCGGGAAATTCCCCGCGCTTCATGCGCTCGAGCAGGCCAAGGTTTTCCTCCACCGGCCGGTCGCGGAAGGGGGAGTTGCGGCCGGGTTCGGTCAGCGTGCCGCGCGCGGCGCTGACCTCCTCGGGGGATTGATCGTCCACATATGCCAGGCCCTTCTTCACCAGCCGCAGCGCCCATTCGTACAGGCGGTCGAAGTAATCCGAAGCGTAGGTCTCCCTGGCCCATTGAATGCCCAGCCAGCGGGTATCCTCCTTGATCGCCTCGACGTATTCGGTTTCTTCCTTGGCGGGATTGGTATCGTCGAACCGCAGGTACAACTCGCCGCCGTTGGTTTTGGCGGTGTTGTAGTCGATCCACCAGGCCTTGACGTGGCCGATGTGCATGTAGCCGTTCGGCTCCGGGGGCAGGCGCGTGCGGACGTAGTCGAAACGCCCCGAGCTGAGGTCTTCGGCGACCGCGTCGAGGATGAATTGCCCGGCTTGCGGCGAAGTGGAATCGGTCATGTGTGCCTCATCCCGAGAAAAATTTTTGATTACGGATTCACGGATTTTAAAACAGATTACACGGAGAATAACAATTCTGTTTATCCGTGAAATCCGCTTTTTTCCGTGCCATCCGTGGTTCACGGATTATAACAAAGCCGTGGTATAATCCCGCCGCTTCCGCTGGGGATTCGTCTAGTGGTAGGACAGCAGACTCTGGATCTGTATGCCGAGGTTCGAATCCTCGATCCCCAGCCAGAAAAAAGCGGCCGGAATGAATCCCGGCCGTTTTTATTTTTCCAGCCAGGTACCCCCGGCATCCTCCCCCAGCAGCGCCCGGCGCACATTCCCCTCCACCGCCCCGGAGAACACCAGCGCCTTGAGATCCCCCTGTCCGCCGGCAAGCTCCAGCATCGATTGCACCTTCGAAAGCATCCCGCCGGTAACGTCGATATGCTCCGATCCTTCCAGCGAGCGGCGAAGGGTATCCCACTCCGCAATCCGAATCCTGCGCAGAAGCGTTTTCCGCGCGGGATAATCCGCAAACACGCCGGATTCGATCCCGGCCATAAGGATCCGGTCCGGATGAAGCGCGGGCGCCAGGGCGGAAAAAACCATTTCCGTGGAGGCGATTCCGCCTCCGCGCGTCCGGTCGAAAACCACATCGCCATAAACGACCGGGACCAGCCCGGATTCCAGCGCCCGCTGCACCGGCTCGGCGGAGATTTCCTTCAACAGCCCGTTTTCGAGAATCGCATTGGAGGAAGGCGCCATCCGGACGGCCGGCACGCCGGCGGCGGCCAGGGCGTCCATCATCAGGCGGTTCAGTGCGTCGGCGGCGGACCACACGGCGGCGAAGCCAACCCAATCCTCGGCCGTTTTCACCCCTCCGGCCGTCCCGTATTTCTTTGCCTCGATATGGCCGAAGGATCCGGACCCGTGGCCGAGCACGATCCGCGGGGAGGCGGTTTGCCGTGCCGAGGCGATCTCAAGCGCCAGCCGCCGGATGACATCCGGGCGCGGCGTGCGCGCGCGGCTTTTTTCGGTGATCAGCGATCCGCCCAGTTTGAGGAAAACCAAATCCGACGGCATGCCCGCATTGTAGCACGGGCAATTGCCGCCTGCAGCCAACGCGCCCTCCTTTCCTTCTGCCCCAGCCCTCCTCCGCGCATCTCTGTCCTTTCCCCCACTCCCCGCCTTCGCATGGAAGAACTCCGATGCTCAGGCACCCCTCTCCCCTTTCCCCTTACGGGGAAGTGGGAGAGGGGTCGGGGGTGAGGGGGTTAGGACAGTGACAATGCAGGGTGTGAGAGTGGGAGCAGGAAAAGGGATGAGGAGTTTCTTGACAGTCGATGGTCGAGTGGGGCTGAATTCCGGAGACCAGCCAAGGGCACCCCCCGCTTTCCTGCAAGAGGTACAGGGCAGGCTCC
>CAZYSF010000386.1:0-9976 GCA_964649635.1 uncultured Anaerolineales bacterium
ATCACCAAGCGGGTGCTGGAGCTGTCGGAACAATCCAACTTCCGGCTGGTCGAGCGGTTCGCGGAAGGGATTGCCGCATTGTGCCTGGAGGATTCCCGCGTGAAGGGGGTGCGCGTGACGGTCGAGAAACCGGGCGCGCTGCGCTTTGCCCGTTCGGTGGGCGTGACGATCGAGCGGGGACGCACCGGTGGCTGACCATGCCGCCTGGCTGCTGCTTGGATCCAACATCCAGCCGGAGAAAAACCTGGCCCGAGCGGTGAGCCTGCTCACCCGGCAGACAGTCCTCCTGGGCGTTTCCTCGGTCTGGCAATCCCCGCCCGTGGACGGGTCGGATCAGCCGGATTATTTGAATGCGGCGGTGCGGATCCGGACGGGTCTTAGCCCGGAGGAACTGCTGGCGCAGGTGATCGCCCCGATCGAGCGGGAATTGGGTCGGGAACGGTCGGCGGACAAATTCGCCCCGCGGACGATCGATATCGACCTGGCCCTGTACGACAACCGGGTCGGCGCGTATTCCGGAAAACAGCTTCCTCATCCGGACATCCTGACCCGGGCCCACGCCGCCCTGCCGCTCGCGGAGCTGTCACCCGATGTCCGGCATCCCGCCAGCGGCGAGCCGCTGCGCTCGATTGCCGCCCGGCTGCGGCATGCCGGAATCCGTCGCCGGGAGGATCTGACCCTGGGGCCAAAGGAAAAGTAGGGCGGAGCAACGCTCCGCCCGTATCCCTGTCCCAGCCCGTCCGGGCGGGCGAGACCGGTTCCAATAAATCGAGTCGGTAGTCTCGATACGGTCGCCGAAAACCGGCGACCTACTCGACCACCTATCTGGGAGCCAACCATGCCAACGATGAACACCGATCCGTCCGAATTCGATATTTTCCGGGATGATATCTCCGACCGGCCGGCGCAGGGCTGCGAGAACGATGTCGAGTGCGCGGTCCGTTCGATCCTCGGCGCGATCGGCGAGGATCCCAACCGCGAAGGGCTGCTGCGCACGCCGCTCCGGGTGGCGCGGATGTTCGAGGAGATGACCGCCGGTTACCACGTCGACCCGGTCAAACTGATCAATCAGGCGGTCTTTACCGTGGATTACGACGAGATGGTGGTCGTGCGGGATATCGACTTCGCCAGCATGTGCGAGCACCATATGCTGCCTTTCCTCGGAAAGGCGCACGTGGCCTACATCCCGGACGGCAAGGTGATCGGCCTTTCGAAGATCCCGCGGGTGGTGGAGATGTTTGCCCGGCGGCTTCAACTGCAGGAGCGGATGACCCAGCAGATCGCGGCATTCCTGATGGAGACGCTCAACCCCTGCGGTGTGGGGGTGGTGGTGGAGGGCCTGCACATGTGCATGGCGATCCGCGGGGTGAAAAAGGCCAACGCGCGGATGGTGACCAGCGCGGTGCGGGGTTCCTTCAAGGAGAACCTCAACACGCGCAACGAGTTTTTCGCCCACATCCACCATGCGCATCCGGATGAGTGATCCGGGCAACTTTGACTTCTCCCGCGCCCCCGTGTTAGAATGCCACGCGCTGGGCCGTTAGCTCAAGTGGCAGAGCAGGTGCCTTTTAAGCACTTGGTTGGGCGTTCGAGTCGCCCACGGCTCACTCGGCGGTTGTCATTTTTGATTTTCCGGCCGTCTCCCCGACCAAAAGTGAAATCTTGACCGCTTTCCCCCCTCCCGGTACAATCCACCGGCTGTCTCTGGCGAGGTAGCTCAATGGTAGAGCAGGGGACTCATAAGCCCTTGGTTGATGGTCCGATTCCATTCCTCGCCACTGGTATTCGACTATCGACGGTCGACCATCGACCATCGTCGTTTTTTTAACCATGTTCTTGAGGCTTCAAGGGTTCCACTCTTTAATCATCCCCCTGCCCTCAACAATTATTACTCGCAAATCAATTTAAAATATATCCTTCCCCATTGAGGGAAGACCACTCTCGATCAACCATCGGCGATGGTCTATGGTCGATGGTCTATCGTCGGTTCTCCATCGCCCTACTCCCCCCTCCGCCTCACAATTTCGCCGGTCTGCGCAAACACGCGGATCCATTCCTCGGCGATGAGGTCTGCGGCGGCCGGGCCGGGGTGCATGATATCCACATACATATCAACCTCTGCGCGGTGCTGTTCAAACAAGTTCCATGCATCCACAAGATGCACGCTTTCCCCCGCCGCCCGGTACCCTTCCACCAGCAGCCGCTCCGCCTCGACCTGCCGCTCCAAGCCGAGGTTATAGTCGCAGCGGTAATCCAATTCCCATACCAACGCGTTGTTTTCGTCGAAATGCGTCCAAGGCAGCCAGCCGTCCACCGGGCTGGCGGTGATGATTACTACCGGGATGTGCTTTTCCAGAAGCACGTCGATCTGTTTCCGGAGATACCCGATATGACGCGCGATAAGCCAATCCAATTTTTCAGGGATCAGGGTGTTCGTGGACCGGTCATAAAAACCGGGGCAGCCCAATAAGTCGTTAAATCCCCACCAGAGGGTGACGGAATCGGGTGAATGCGGAAGGACGGTCCGCTCCAGGTTTTCAAAAGCCCATTGGGCGCCGCGCCCTCCGTAATTTTCCAGGATCAGATCATAGGCGGGATCAAGCTTTTTCCGAAGATCATCCACCAAAGAAAATCCCGATTTTCCCTGCCGGCCGACTTCGCCGATCTTCAGCAGGCTGTCGCCGTAAAACACAATCGTCAGCGGCCATTTCCGGGTGGGGGTTGGCGTTGCGCTCCTGGTGAGTGTGGGCGTCCGGGTGGAGGTCGGCGGGCGCGGGGTTGGGGTCGAATTCGTCAGTGTAGCGGAGGGCAGAAACGTGGGCGTGTTCCGGTTTGGGGAAGCGCAGCCCGCCATCAGGGAGAGAATGACGGCGGCCGCCGGTATCCCCAAAAATATATTCCTGCAGGGGAGTGCTTTCACGCTATGCATCGCCGGATGGAAGATCCTGACCATTCGGTATTATACCCATCCCGGCTCCCCATCCCATCTGAAAAAGCTCCGTTGTTATCAACCGAAAAGGGCACGACGCCGGATATTGGCTTCGTGCCCCTTCCGCTTATTGGATGCTCCATATCCGGGATATTTGTGCGATCAGCCCGCGCTGCGTCTGCGCTGCACCCAATTGGCGATCGCCTTGCCGGCCTCGACGGTGGCGAGCAAAAAGACGGCCACGCCCGCCACCAGCGCCCACTCCCCCGGGCTCAAGGGTACGATTCCGAGGAGTGTGCGCAGGCCCGGGATGAGGAAGGCGATGGCCACCATGGCCACTCCCCCCAGCACCGCCCAGATCAGCGGCTTGTTCCGGCTGAGGGGCCCGCTGCGGTACATCGGCCGGCGCATGCTGCGGTAGGCAAAGATGTAGATCATCGAGTTCAGCGCAAAACTGGCAAAGACAATGCTCCGGCCTTCGACGGGATCCCCGTGGATGTTGTAGAAGTAACCGAACAGGGAGAGCGCGAAGATCGAGCTGGCGATGCTGATGATGGCGATCAGCGACATGCCCAGCCCGGTCAGCACGGGTTCCTTCAACGATTTGGGTTTTTCCTTCATGATCCCCTCTTCGACCGGCTCAAAACCCAGGACGATGTCGGAAGGGCCGTCACAGATCAGATGGATCCAGAGGATCTGCGCCACGGCCAGCGGCGCCGGCCAGCGGAACATCATCGCGACAAAAATGGTTAGGACTTCGGCGAAGGAGTTGGACAGCGTATAGGCGATCACCTTGCGGATGTTTTCGAAGATGGTCCGCCCTTCCTCGATCGCGGCCACCACGGTCCGGAAGTTGTTATCCATCAGGATCAGGTCGGCAGTTTCCTTGGCCACGTCGGTCGCGCTGCCGACCACCACGCCGATGTTGGCGCGCTGGAGGGCGGGCGCGTCGTTCACGCCGTCGCCGATCATGGCGGTCACTTCGCCGTTGGCCTGCAGGGCCTTGACGATGCGGAGCTTATCCTGCGGCCGGATGCGGGAAAAAATCGCCGTCCCGGCCACTTTTTCCCTGAGCTGTTCGTCGGTCAGATTGGCCAGCGCATCCCCCTCCACAATTTCCTCGTTCCTTTCCATCAGCCCGATGCTCCGGGCGATCTTTTCCGCGGTCTTGCGATAATCGCCGGTGATCATCTTGACGCTGATTCCCGCCTCATGGGCGATCCGGATCGATTCGACCACCCCCTCCCGGACCGGATCTTCCATCCCCAGCAATCCGAGCCAGGTATAGCCGGAATGATCCTCGAGCGTCCCCAGGCGGCGGTAGGCCAATCCGAGCAGCCGCAGCCCCTCGCCGGCGAAGGCATCGACCTTGGCCAGGATCGCCGCCCGTTCCGTATCGGACAGCGCGCACATATTCAGCACGATCTCCGGAGCGCCCTTCAGGAAATTAAACTTATCCGCGTCGATGCGGTTGGCGGTGATCATGTATTTGGTCTCGCTGGTGAACATCTCTTCCGCCAGACGATCGGCGTGATCCGCCAGATTATGAGCCTCGGCCGGGTTTTGCTGCAGGGCGTATTCCCACAGGGCCACATCCACCGGCCCTTCGAGGTCGTTGCAGAGGGTCATCACCTGCCCCGCCCGGAGGGAATCCGTGACGTCGGCGCGGGTGACCTGCATCCGGCCCTCGGTCAGCGTTCCGGTTTTATCGGTGCAGATGGTTGTGACCGATCCGAGGGTTTCGACGGCCAACAGCCGCTTCACCAATCCGTTCCTTTTTAAAATCTTGCGCATTCCCACCACAAGGATGACTGTGACCGCAATCAGCAGGCCTTCGGGAACGGCCGCGATTGCCAGGATGATCGACGTGCGCAGCATGTCCAGGAACTCGCCGCCCATCAGCACCCCGACCGTCAGGATGATCAGCGTGAACGCGATGACAACCAGGGTCAGCCATTTGCTGAAATTCTTCAACCGGATTTGCAGCGGGGTTTCCTCTTCGGAATATTCCTGCAGGCTCAGCGCGATTGCCCCGAGTTCCGTCCGCGAGCCGGTCTGGGTGACTTTCATCAGCCCCCGGCCGGCGACAACGGTGGTGCCCATGAACACTTTATTGTGATCGGCTTCGATGCTTTTGGTAACGGCTTCGCTTTCCCCGGTCAGGATGGCTTCGTTGACGGAAAGCTTGTTGCTCTCGATCATCACCCCGTCCCCGGGGATGTGTTCGCCCATGTTCAGCAACACGATCTCGTCGGGAACCAGTTCCCAGACTTCCACCTCCTGCCGCTTCCCCTCGCGAATGACGGTGGTGGTGGGTTTAAGCAGTCCCTTAAGGGCCGCGTAAGTCCGTTTGGCCTGGTATTCCTGAACAAAGCCCAGGACCACATCGATCACGACGACGGCCATGATGATCCCAAAATCGCCCAGCTCGCCGACCAGGAGTGAAACCAGCGCGGCGGCCAGGATGATGTAGACCAGTGGGCTTTTCACCTGGGCCAGCAGGATCGACCAGGTCGAAATCCCCTTCTCGGCCGGGAGCCGGTTTTCGCCGAATTGCTTCCGGCGTTCCAGGGTTTCGGCGGCGGTTAACCCGGAAAAGCGCTCCGGCGCGGGCGGCAGTCCTGCTGTCGGGGAAGCGGGCGCAGAAGTCATAAGTAAAAACATCTCCTAGGGAGGTCGAGATCGCCGCGGCGGGGATAAAGAAAGGGCCCGGCGGGGCCGATTGATCTCATATGTGAATAACTGTTCAGTTATCAAGTATAACAGCCGCGCCCGGCGTGTCAATACAGTATCGGATTCGCCGCCCGCCGAGCAGGATTTAATATCCGGGATAAAATCACCGCCGCCGCGGATGCGGCATGTTTGCAAAGCGGTGCCATTCCCGATCGTGGAGAGGATGCACGTCGCGCGCGCCGACGGGACAATCCTGTTCGACGCGCCGATCGCGGACCCGACTGCCATTTCGGTGCGGAAGCCTCTGACCGCCTCCGGCCGGCCGGATGGGTCGCCATTCAATTAGGATGCCGGAATCCCATTTGAAAGGGATTGGTCCCTCAATCCAGATTGTCTGGGCGCCGGATACGGCGCAACCGACGATCCTGTTGTGGCGCAGAAGTCCTATGAGAGCAGAGGCGGGGCTTTTCCGAGGGTTGTATCACACAGACGCAGACAATGGAAAATACCGGGAAGATGGGTAAATAAATGGTAAATTTCTTGCCCTCCCGGACGATGGTCCATTAATCCGCCAAATCTCTGCAAAAAGGGAAGAAGGCGGAATTAATAATTACCAATGGTGTGAGTTCCTTCCTTGATTATGGAAAGGAATATCCTTATAATAACCATATTCCCTACCCACTATGTCCTGAAAATACGGTCGGGAATAATGTTTCTTTATTGAGGCATCATGATTTCTACGGTTACGACATCAACGGTTTCTTCCATCACCAGCGTTACCTTAATTGGAACGCTGGGCGCGATTTCCGTGATCGTGCTTTTCACATTGCTAATCCATAAAGAACTTATCAGCGCATCCAACGACGGAAGAATGTTGCGTCTTCAACGGGCATTGAACATCGCGCTTTGGCCTCTGATCGTTGTCTTTATCTTCACGGTTGCCGTTAAGATAATGGATATCTTGTCCTAATTCATTGGTAGAAACAAACGCGATAAAAACCGCTCACGCCCGTCCCCGGGATAATTGAATGAATGACCGCGCGGCAAATCGCGGTATCACCGAGCGCAACACCCAAGAACGTAAACGGAAAGCTGAGGGGGCTTTTTCATCCCGCAAAATCGGGCTAAATCCCGGAAGATCTTCGCCGTAGATTAAATATTTCAGACCGCCTTGGCAGATTGTCGTTGTCCACGCCGGTATCAAGCAGGCGGAAGTTTACTCCATTCAGTTATGGCTTGTTCGCCGTCAGATTCTGAACCACTTTCGCGCGGATTGCTTCCATATTCGGATACAGCACTCCGCTGTCTCCGAACGTGACGTCCTCCGGAGCGACTTCGGCAAAAACGGTTTGTTCCTTGGAAATTTGCTGCGAGATGCATGACAGGTTCAGCATCTCCTGCAAGCTGAGGTCGGTGGTCGCCACCTGGAGGAATTGTGGGATAATGGTCGGCAGTCTGGGGAGGGTTTCCGGGGAAAGGATCTTTTGGAACAAGGCATACAGAACCAGCGTTTGGCGGTCAAAGCCGTTCCATTGATCGGAAGCCGTTGGGGCAATCGCGTACTCCAGGGCCAGCAAGCCGTTCATCGTAAAGCGTCCGGCAGGGAAATAATGGAATCCATACGGAGTGGCATCATGGGCGACGGGGACATCCAAGGTGATGCCTCCGACGGTATCGATGATTATGGCCAAGGTCGACATTTTTCCGGTGATGTAATGGTCGCTCCACGCACCGAAATTCCGATAGAGGTTTTGTGCCACCAGGTTGGTCGCCGCGGCATCGCTCAACCCGGCATTGCTGCGCGCGATCAGGTACAACTCCCCAAGACGCGCTTGGGGGATCCCATAGCTTTCCAACCCCTTGACGGGGATCCACAAGTCTCTAGGAAATGAAAAGACGTTCACCGTCTTGCGGCTGAAATCGACCTTTACCAGGCGAATGGCGAGCGGGCCTTTCAAGCCGTCTCCAAACGGGGAATCCACACCCATGACCAGTATGTTCCACGACCCCCTAACTCCGCAATTCGCGACCTCTTTTGCAATCGGAATCGGCAGAGGCGAAGATACGGATTCCATCGGACCCGATGTCGGCTCCGGTCTGGCAGTCGGATTCTGTGTCTCGAGTTGAAGCGCCGGCCCAAGCGGGAGATTCATCGCCGCGTAACCAATTGCCACGACACAGGCGCAAAGAAGGATAATCCCGATTATTCCCGCAACCACTATGATAATGCGTTTCCGGGACATGAAATCCTCCTGACATCGCAAAAAACAACTGCCGCTGCATGTTTATCCATGATTGTACACTGGAAAGCTTTCAATGGATCCGGAACGCCTCCTCGGCGGAACACTCGTATTGAAACGCCCATCGGATAGCATCGAAACCAACCCATCGAAGCAATTTCGGATCATCTCCGGTCCCATTGGATAATTGAATATTCGCCGAAATCCCCGGTGCGAATTCGAAATATCCGAGCAATGTCCATGTTCCGTTCATGGCAGCCTGGTTAACGACCACGACCGTCTTCCCCGAACGATGGTTGACGGTATACGCCGCAGACGGGGTCAATCCCGATCCAGTCGGAATAAATGCTTCCACGCGGTACCCCCCGCACCTCAAAAGCGGAGGAACCCAGGTGGCGACGACGTTGGGAGCGGATTGGGCGGCATACGTCCACCGGAATTTGCCGTTGTACCCCCGGGTGATATCCAACCACAAATTCACGCCCGTATAAACAAACCCCGGATCGCCGTCATCGACGGTGATGACATCCTGCCAAGGCACGGTACCTCTCGCGGGAGTGGACTCCACGAGAGGAGCCGGTGTAGTCCCCGGCAACGGGGTCGGCTCGTTGGAAGCCACCGGGAGCGAGCTGGAACTTATCAGCACGGGGAAAATGACATACAGGCTGATATTCGCAATTCCATGGGCGAGGGATACTCCCAGGAGGGATTGGGTTTTCCAGACCAGCCAACCGAACAGGAATCCGACCAGTAGAACGAAAAGGACATCGATAAGGGAGTGGTAGCCAAGGTGCAACACGGCGAACAGCAGCGCGACGTAAATCAATCCGAACTTTCCCATCATTTGCATCGTCGCCGATTGCATTAATCCCCGGAAGATGTATTCCTCCAGTACGCCGGTGAATATCATCAGGATCAAGGCGGCGGTCACGACGTCCACCCATGTGACGTAGGCGGCCAGCGGCCCGGGTTTAAGGATCATGTATTCCACGTACCCCAATCCAAAACCGATCAGACCGATTCCCAGTTGCTGCGGCCAAGCTCCCCAGGTCCAGCCGATTCGGCTTCCCCTCAGATCTGTGACCCGGCTGGCGATAAACGCCGCGAGGAAGAGCAACACGCCGATTACCAGGTACCAATAAATCAGGGGCAGGCCGATTTTTTGGAGCGGTAGAGAGAGGCTGATAATGCGGATGAGCGGCGAGATTGACAGAAGAATGAGGAACCGGCGCAGGACTCCGCGATGGATCACCGAACCGTGCACGAGCAACATCACCAAAACCAGACCATGGAGAATCATCCCGAGTTGCGGTTCCACCAGGGTGGTGATCGCCTCGGCAATGGAAATCATGATCAGGTACGTCAAACCAACAACCAGATCCGATCCAATCGGGGTACGTAAATAATTCCGGAGGCGGTCTCCCGTACCTCTTTGAATTCGAATCAACCCATCCATCACAACACTCTATTTTCAGGAGGAACTACCCAGTGGACAATGTGCGGCAGGCTTCGCGCCCATCCTTTCTCGCCGGGAAGCCCACCTCCATCGGCGGGAAGCCGGCTTGCCGATTCATCCGAAGAGGGCTCCTCCTCCGGATTCACGTTCATCCATATCCGCAGGGTCCGATACGGCCACGGCGAGCCGATGCGCTCCAGGAAGAATTCCACCAATTGTCCGTTCCCCGTCTGCTCCAGCCGAATAGTCACCCTGCCTTTCCAGGTTTCCCCATCGGCCAGCAATACCGTCTCGGTCGATGCCAACGCTTGATTCTCGCTTCCGACTACGACAACCCGGTATTCGTTTGCGCCGCCTTCATGGTTGGTCACTCCAAAATAAATTTGCGCCTCTTTCCCGGCGGTAATTTCACGGGGATAGTCCATGGAGGAATTTTGGGAGTCTAATAAATAGAATTCGGTAAAGCGATTTGATGGCTTTTCCTGGGAAACGATAACCCCCGTAACGGCGGCCATCGTCATGGAAATCCCCAGCACGATTATTACCGTGCGGGAAACACGATCCAGCGCAATCCACCACGAGCGGATATTAGTGGATTGGACCTCATCGGGTTTTTCCTTCTCTCTCCGCCTTCGATGGCGAAAAACAGCCACCGTTGCACAAGTCAATATAAAAAAA
>CAZYSF010000387.1:0-6696 GCA_964649635.1 uncultured Anaerolineales bacterium
TCCGACAGCCGGACGGCTTCCATCTTCGTTTCCAGCGTGTAGTGAACCTGTCCTTTCTTTCCCGTCATAGAAAAGCGCCTCCGATCTAGTATAGCCTCGGAGGCGCTTTCTTTTCATGTCCTGTTTTCGGGGGTCAGTTCAACATGAGGGCCGGTGTTTTTTAGGGTTCCAAACCACTGCCTTTGGCAGTGAGTGGAATGAAAAGGTTCTACCGGTGGAAGTGGGGATTATGTGATCGATCCCATCTCTCCTCGGGCCGTCCTCCTCCCTTTCGGTATTACGGGAAGGGAGGAGAATCCAGGAACCGCACCCCGGTCATTTCTTCTGAAGCCTTCCAAAGCTTGAACGCCGCATCCCGATCGTGGGATTTATTACTGGATTGGACTTTTACCGGATACCCGCGTATTTCCTGGAAGCCGCCGGGGCCGTAATAATCGCCCCCGTGGACCTCCGGCGCGGTGGCGGCGCACAACTCCGGCAACGCGCCCATCGCCGCCTCTTGGGCGATTAACTTGCTGATTAACCTGACCATCCGCCAATCCGGTCCGAGATTCGTCGCCGTCCAGCCGGGGTGGGCTGCCGTGGAGATGGCATCCGCCCCCGCGCTTTCCAAACGCCTCTGCAGCTCGTAAGTGAAGAGCAGGTTGGCGAGTTTGCTCTGGGCATAGGCTCTTTGCGGGTCATAGCCTTTTTCTGCGTTGAGATTGCCGAAGTCCATTGCGGCAAAACGATGTCCGCCGCTGCTGACGGTGACGATGCGTGCGCGGGGTGTGTGGAGTATGCGCTCGATCAGGAGCCCGGTAAGCGCGAAATGTCCCAAGTGATTGGTGCCGAACTGCAATTCGAAGCCGTCCGCCGTCTTTCCGGGTGGAACCGCCATGATCCCCGCGTTGTTGATCAGGATATCGAGCCGCTCGAAGCGGGCGGCGAATTCGCCGGCGAAGCGCCGTACGGACGCCAGGTCGGATAGGTTTACCCGCATAAGCTCGACTCCGGCCTGTGGATGTTCCGCAACGATCCGCGCGGCGGCGGCCCGGCCTTTTTCCTCGTTGCGGCAGGCAAGGATCACGGTTGCCTTTTGCCGGCCAGCGCCCGGGCTTCTTCATAACCGATGCCGCTATTGGCTCCGGTGACGACAACGATTTTACCGGTCAGGTCGGGAATGTTCCCGGCGGTCCAGGTTTGGGTCATGAGGAACCTTTCTCAGGATGACGGAATACCCGCTCCAAAACGGCGGCTCTCGGCCGTGTTATTTCAACGCGTCCGCAATTCCCCTGGCCCATGCGCTGATCGCGTTCCAATCACGGAAATCGCCGACGGGGGCTTTGACATTGGTGCAGGAGCTTGTGCGGAAAATCCATTTTGGATTTATTTTACACAAAATTTCCAAAGTTTTATCCGCCGGGACCGGTGTTTTGGAGGTCATTCCCTCCGAAAGCCCGGTTTTTCCATCGCATTACCGATAATGGCCGACCCGGAAACGTCGCCCGGGCAGAGCGCGACGGGGCGGGATGCGTGCGGTCCAACGCGCCTCCCCCATGTGGCGGAGATACATACTCCCTGACTGATGGATATTACCGGGGAAGGTTTTGGAATAAGCTTTATGGTAGTGTTTCTGCGCCGATTCAACGCCTCTTCCTTAACAGAATAAGAAAGGATCCGGCTTACTATGTCGGGCACGGCAAACAAGGCGGAATCATTAATTCTGCAAACTCTTAAAGATTCAGAGCTTCGCTATCGCCGCCTGTTTGAAGCAGCCCAGGATGGGATAATCCTTCTGGATGCCAAGACGGGAATGATCAAGGACGTCAACCCGTATTTGATAAAAATGCTGGGGTATTCACGCGATGAATTGATCGTGAAGAAACTCTGGGAAGTCGGTGCTTTCAAGGATATTAATGCCAGCAAGTACTCCTTCACAGCATTGCAGGAAAATGAATACATTCGCTATGAAAACTTGCCGCTAAAAACGAAAGACGGGCGCCTCATTCAGGTGGAATTCGTCAGCAATGTGTACCTCGTGGGTGCCGAAAAAGTAATCCAATGTAATATCCGCAACATCACCGAGCAAAAGCGGGACAAGGAGGCTCTCCGGCAATCGCAGGAAGAAGCCGCCCGCGCCAATCGCCTGTTGCTTGCCCTCAGCCAGGCGGCCGGCGCTGTGCAGCATGCCCGCACGACGGAAGAAGTGTATTCCGCGATCCAGGACCAGGCAAAGCATATGGGTTATTCTGCCTCGGGATTCGAGGTTTCAGAAGATGGTCAAAGCCTGCGGATTGTCTACCTCAGCTACGGGGCAGACTTGGTGCGCAAAGCAGAAAAAATTATCGGCCTTACGCCGCGTAATTTCCATTTCCGCCCGAGGGTGGATAGCGTCTACCAAAAGGTCATCCGCAAGGGTGATACGGTTTTCGTCAAGAATGCCGTACAGGCCGTGGCCGACACCATACCGAAAAAACTGCGTGCCCTGGCAGTGCCATTGGTGGAAATGTTCAAATTGGGACCATCAATTTTTACCCCGCTTATAGTGGGCGACAGGACGTTTGGGTTAATGGCGTTTACCGGCCCCGGCCTGACAGAAGCGGATAGCCCGGCTGTGGCTGCCTTCGCCGGCCAGGCCGCGATTGCCATACAGAACGCCCAGCTTTTCGAGCAGGCCCGGCAGGAAATCGCCGAGCGCCGGCGAACGGAAGACGCGTTGCGGAAGAGTGAAAAACGTTTTCAGGGACTCGTGGACAACAGCATGGAAGAAATTTCCTTGGTGGATCCGGACGGCACGCTTACCTGGGAAAGCCCCAACTCGAAGCGCCCGCTCGGTTACCCGCCCGACGCGTTCATGGGGAAAAATGTTCTCGATTTATTTCATCCTGACGAGCGGGCAGGTGCAGCCCGGATGCTGGAACAGATCCAGAAACACCCCGGGGAAGCCCTGGAGGCCACCTTCCGGTTACGGCATCAGGATGGCTCGTGGCGTTGGATGGATGGCGTTTTAACCAACCTTTTGGATGAGCCGGCGGTTCGATCGATCGTCATCAATTACCGCGATGTCACCAACCGCAAGCTGGCGGAACAAGAAATCGCAAGCCTGGCGAAATTCCCCTCCGAAAATCCAAACATGGTGCTGCGTCTGAGCCGGGACGGGATTGTGATGTATGCCAACGCGGCCAGCGGCGTGCTCATGAGCATGTGGGGATGCCGGGAGGGCGATCCGGCTCCCCAGGTTTGGCGTGATCTGGCCGTTCAATCGCTTGGGAGCAAGAAAAACCAGACCGTGGATATTGAGTGCGACGGGAAGGTTTACGAGATGTCCGTCACACCAATCGCCGGGC
Organism: uncultured Anaerolineales bacterium; assembly: GCA_964649635.1. Classification (GTDB taxonomy): domain Bacteria; phylum Chloroflexota; class Anaerolineae; order Anaerolineales; family RBG-16-64-43; genus JAFGKK01. The sequence continues at coordinate 3,330 of CAZYSF010000387.1, forward strand.
CGGATTATGTGAACCTTTACGGGCGCGATGTGACCGAGCGGAACCGGGCCGTCGAATCCATGCGCTTGAGCGAGGAAAAATACCGCACGCTGGTTGACGAAGTGAATGATGGCATTTACGTGACGGATGAGGCGGGGGTCTTCACCTTTGCCAATGCCGCCCTGGCCCGGATCTATGGCGTGGAGAACCCCCACGCGCTGGTGGACCGGAAATTCTCTGATTTCCTCGCGCTGGAGCCGCCCGCGGGACTCGATAAAGCTTACCGCGGCGCGATGCAGACCGGGAACACTCCGGAAGTCATCAATGGCCAGATCGTGCGGCCGGATGGAACCCGCGCTTTTATCGAGATCAAGCCCACCATGATTTATGAGGGGGGGCGGGTTGCTGGCACGCGCGGCGTTATGCGTGATGTCACTCAGCGGAAACAGGCGGAGGAACAGATTAAAAACAGCAACGAGGAGCTCTCTATGCTGTTTGAGCTTTCCCATTCCCTGGCGGGAGCGGATTCACTGGATGAAATCCTTGACCTCGTAAATCGCCATGCCGTCGAGAGCATTCACGCCACCTTCGCCAGAATCGCATTGTTGGAGGGCGATAACTACATCTTGCGTGCCGCATATCCCATCCGGAACCTGGGCCATGACCTTGGGATCGGGGATCGAAATCCGGTTGCTTCCTTGCCTCATGCTCAACGCGTTCTGGAACAGAAGGAACCGATCATCCTGCTGGCCGATGACTCGGGGATCAGCGCCGACGAAAAAAAAGCCCTCCAATTGGATTTTGCCCAATCGTTATGCATCATTCCTCTTCGGATCAACGATTCCTCCCCGGATTGCTTAAAAATACTTGGCATGCTCATGGTGGGCGAAACGCGGAATGTGGGAAGGGAGCCGTTTACACCGAATAAGCTCCGCCTGGCGCAAAGCATCGGGGATTCGGCCGCAATCGCCATCCGGCGTATGCTGCTCCGTGAACAAACCGAGCGCCGCTTGCGGCAGATCATCGCCCTGAGCGAGATTGATCAGACGATTCTTTCGAGCTCGGATATGGATGTCAGCCTGGAGGTCCTTCTCGCGCAAGCGATGGAGCAATTAAAAGTGGATGCCGCCGATATCTGGCTGTACAACCCGGCTTCGCAATTGCTTGAATTTACGTCCGGCCGCGGTTTTCGGACACCGGCTTTTGAAAAAATGGAACCCATGCATCTCGGAGAAGGCGATACGGGTTGTGCCGCCCTCGAGCGGCGGACAATTCATGTTCCGAATCTGACCGATCACTTTGTCCATCCGCAGCTTCTAAAAGCCCTGGCGGAAGAACCCTTTATGAGTTACTTCGCCGTGCCTTTGATCGTGAAGGAACAGGTCAAAGGCGTGCTGGAACTCTTCCATCGATCGTTTATCGAACCGAATGAAGAATGGCTGAAATTTCTTCATTCGCTTGCCAACCAGGCTGCCATTGCCATCGACAATTCCTCCCTGTTCGCCGATCTGCAGCATTCCAATGCCGAACTTATCCAGGCGTACGATGCCACCATCCAGGGTTGGTCGCAGGCGCTGGATTTGCGCGATAACGAAACCGAGGGCCATACCCTGAGAGTAACGGAACTGACGATGATGCTGGGGCGCCAATTTGGCCTGTCCGACGAGGATCTGGTTCATGTCCGCCGGGGGGCATTGCTTCATGATATCGGGAAAATGGGCGTCCCGGACAGAATTTTACTTAAGCCGGGACCGTTGACGGATGAAGAATGGATCGTGATGAGAAAACATCCTGCTTTTGCCAACGATTTGCTTTCTCCCATCCACTTCCTGCGCTTGGCATTGGATATCCCGTATTGCCATCACGAAAAATGGGATGGGTCGGGGTATCCGCGCGGGTTGAGCGGCAATCAGATCCCGTTGGCAGCCCGGATCTTCGCCGTGGTCGATGTATTTGACGCATTGACTTCCGACCGCCCGTATCGCCGTGCATGGCCCAGAGAAAAAGTGCTTGAACATATCCGATCACAATCGGGCACGCATTTTGACCCCCAGGTCATCAAGATTTATCTTGAATCAGGCCTGCTGAAGGATCGGACGGAAAAGAAATTTTCCATGGAACCGGTGACATGGTCTGAGAAGTTCAGTGTCGGCGTAAGAGAGCTGGATCAACAGCATCAACAATTGATCAAGATGCTGAACCGCCTGATCTCAACCCAGGGAACGGCGGGAGTACACTCCGAAACGATCGCCGGGATCTGCATGGAAATGAAGCGTTATGCGCAAACGCACTTTAAAACCGAAGAAAGGCTGATGGAGGCGTATGGCTTCCCTGGTTTGGAGGATCAAAAAAGCGAGCATCGCGCTTTCCAGAAAAAAAACGCCGAATTCTCAGCGGACGCGGAACTAGGGACAGATCAGGTGTCCAGGGCATTGCTGAAATACCTTGCGGATTGGCTGGTCCACCATATCCTCGAAAACGACATGGCCTACCGTCCGTTTTTTAAGGACAAGGGTGTCCAATGATGGCGGAGAGTCGGAGGAAACCCGCGCGGATACGGAACGAAACGGCGAAGTCAGGGAAAGGAATTAATTGGAAGGATGCCTTGGAATAATGGCTTCCAGATTGAAAAAACCCGGCTTGACAGGCGCATCCTGCCGTGCTAACATGCCGGCCACTATGCAATCGAACTTGGGCTTCTTCTTTTACGCGTATTTTTACGGCGCCCCTAAGGCAGCCGTCGCTTCGCGTTGAGAAGGGTCCAGGTCCAGTAACAAACCCGACACATTCCGCGAGGCCAAACGGCCTCGCGGTTTTTTTTTATCCCGCCTGGGGTTCGTACAGGCCGGCCTATATGCCGGTCCCGGGTGCGGTTCAAAGCCGCACCCCGGCGGAAAGAACTGAAAATTCGAGAATTTTGGAGGACGCCATGCCCGTTCGGGGAATTCGAGGTGCGACCACTTCGCCCAGCAACAAATCCGAAGACCTTTCGGCGCGGACCAAGGAACTGCTTTTGGAAATCCATAAACGCAACGGTTTCCAGCCGGAAGATCTGGCGGCGATCCTCTTCACCACCACGCCGGATTTGAATGCCGCGTTCCCGGCGCTTTCCGCCCGGGAGATCGGCTGGCAGGATACCGCGATGCTATGCGCGCACGAGATCGACGTCGCGGGCAGCGTCCCGCGCTGCATCCGCGTTCTGATCCTTTGGAACACCGAACGCACCCCGGGTGAGATCCGCCACGTCTACCTGCATGAAGCGGAGGCGCTGCGCCCGGACCGGGCGGGGGCGCCGGCCGAAAAAGCGCCGGTGGAGGCGTACCACACCCCGGCCTCGATCGCCTTTCAGGGCGAACATGGCGCCTTCTCCGAGGAAGCGATCCTTCTC
>CAZYSF010000388.1:0-3003 GCA_964649635.1 uncultured Anaerolineales bacterium
ACCACCGTCCACTCATCGTAGACGCACCCGGCCCGGGCTGCGGTTTCACCGGCCGCGCTGCAGCCGGTTGTGAAAAAGAAGAAAAGCGTTATGCCGAAAATTCTACCGGGGTGCTTCCATTCAACTGCCATATTCCTCCAAAATAAAAAATGTGCCTGCTCAAGGCTGACCAGATTTTCAATGAAATTGTTTGCGGATTTCGCTGAAAACGCAGATTACGCGAAAAATAGACATGCGGAGGAAAAAATTTTTCAAGTAATTATCCGCGAAATCCGCACATTGCGCGCCCGCCCCGGAAGTGCGCAGCACGCACGGGGTAATCCGCGTACTGGTTGCACTGGGCTGAGCAGTTACAAGTTAATTTCGCCAAAAAACGATCCTCCGGCCGCGACCCGCCCCTACCCGCCATTCCGGTATGAATCCCAAACTTCCAATGCCGGTTTGGGAGTCCCGTCGGATTTGCGCAAGCCGACTGACGCAAACATCCCCAGGGTCGCAACATCGCCGCCTTTGCCCTGTTGATTCATTATTTTCGCGTACGATTCGAGATTAAAGTCGCTCAGAAGCAGATAGATCCAGAAAACCAGCCGCTTGCCTCCGATTTGCGAATGGATGGCGTTCAGATAATCCACCTGATCCTGGGGCGTGCCAGAGAACGAGCCGACCGGTTCGGACGAATATCCGCCCTCGGCCACGGCCAGCGGTTTCGAGGTCCGCTCCCGGAGCGGTGAATAATAATCGGCGGGAATGTCCGCTCCCGAGGGGAAGATCGCAAAAGGATAGGACGAGATGACCCACAGATCCAGTTTTGGTTCGTACTGCTCGATCTGATCCCAGTTCACATCGTGCGGTTCCCCCTGGGCCACGCTCGGCATCAAATTGTTCAATTCCTCCCACTGGAAGGTGACGAAAACCTGAGTTTCCGGCGCCTCGGATTTGACCGCGTCATATACTTCCAGGTAGAGGCTGAAATAATTCGGATAGTCGTCGGGATGGGTGTCGGCATACGTGTTGATCTCGGAGGCCAAACCAAGGTAACGGGGGTGGAATTCCCGCACAACCCGCAGGGTGTAATTTGTAAATGCGGACCGCACCTGTGGATTGGCGAAACTGGCCTCCCAGCCTGCGGGCAAGCCGGCGAACTCGCGCCGGTTCAGGCCGTTAAGGGGATCCACCACGAAGATGACCTCCAATCCGTTCTGATGCGCCAGAATAAATTGGTTGCGGAGGTCCTTGATGATGTTCTCTCCCTTATCGGGCCCGGAAACGAAATCCGCCCATGGGATATTCTGCTGGACAAGGGCAACATCCCCGTGCCGGCCCATCGCCGAATACGTATCTATGACGCTTTGCGTGGTGGCTTCCGGCGGCGAGGGGAAGAAACCATAAACCGTGCGTCCCAAATCGTAGGGTGAAGTTTTCAGCGTGGGGATTGTGCCAACCTGACCGAATTCACAGGCCAGGATTGCCAGGGAGAGCATGGCTGCTGCCGGAATAATTCCTCGTTTCATTTGGCGCTCCTTGGATGGCTCTTCCCGCCGAATTGTTGTCTGTAGAGTGTATTCCTTTTTTTTATCATTTGCCATGCCATTTGCTTTCAGTCTGCCTTTTCACCCATTCTTCTCCTCCCCTTAATAAATCCCGCGTCATTCGCAATCCGCCTCCCGGTTTACTCCCGCCTGGCGGGGCTTTGCGGGTCAAGGGCGAAGGACCCGCGCAAATCCGCGCTAAAAATCTTTTTTCAATCCGCGGGAATCGCGATCCCTTATCCCGGGCTGTCTTTTCAGTTTTTCCTCTGGCATCGCGGGCAATAATACGTCGATCGCTGCCCGACGGTGATATGCCGGATCTTGGCGCCGCATTTCAGGCATGGTTCTCCTTCGCGGCCGTAGGCTCGGAAGTGATTTTGGAAATCCCCTCCGCGGTAGACCCAGTCGATGCTGGCCCCGTCCTGCGCGATCCCCGCCCGCAACGCGGCGCGGATCCCGCGCCACAATCGGGCCGCCTCTTCCCGGCGCAGGGTGTCGCTGCGGCGCAGAGGATGCAATCGCGCGCGGTGCAGCGCCTCGTCGGCGTAAATGTTGCCGATCCCGGCGATGAAGGTTTGGTCCAATAGAAGCGGCTTGAGCTGGCGTTTCCTGCCGCGCAGCATCGCTTCCAGCTGAATCGGGGTGAATTCGGGTGCGAGCGGCTCGGGCCCAAGCGGGCTCAGAATCCTCTCGGGCGATTCGACCACCCAAATCCGGCCGAACCGGCGCGGGTCGTGGTAGCGCAGATCCCACCCGCCGTCCAAATGCCACACGACATGATCGTGCTTGCGCAGCGGTTCGCCGCCGGGGAACAGTTGCAAATCCCCGCTCATCCGCAAATGCACCAGCAGGTAGTCCCGCGTCAGCCGGCAAACCAGGAACTTCCCCCGGCGCGAGATGTCGATGAAGCGCTGGCCGCGCATCTGCGTGCGCGCCTGCTCCGGTCCGGGGCGGGCGATCGGTTTGGGATGGTGGATATCGACCGAGAGAATTTCCCGCCCTGCGAGCGCGGGTTCCCCGCCGCATCCGGTGCGCAACCTGCGCGCGATCGTTTCCACTTCGGGCAGTTCGGGCATGTCATCCTTCCTCACCCCCTACCCCGTCCCCCGCAGGGGCGCAGCGACGCTGCACCCTGCGGGGGACGGGGTAGGGGGTGAGGTGGATAGTATAATTCTTCCCGTGCCGCCAACCACCGACGACCGCGAACCCCAATATCTGATCATCGGCCACGTCACCAAAGATATCGCCCCCGAAGGCGATCGGTTGGGCGGCACGGCCGCCTACGCCGGCCTGACCGCCCTTGCCTACGGCGCATCCACTACGCTGGTCACTTCCTGCTCGCTCGACTGCAACCTCTCGCCGCTGGACGGCGTGTTGATCCACAAAGTGCTTTCGGGCCGGATGACGACATTTGAGAACCGGTACAACGGGAGCGCGCGGGAACAATGGGTGCGCGCGGTCGCCGAGCCGCTCG
>CAZYSF010000389.1:0-4719 GCA_964649635.1 uncultured Anaerolineales bacterium
GGAGTACGATAGAAAAACCTCACCGCAAAGGCGCAAAGCACGCAAAGTATTTTTCTGTTAAGGCATTCTTTGCGTCCTTTGCGCCTTCGCGGTGAGAGAATTTATTTCTCCCCGAACCCCATCCCCTGTTCGCGCATCGAGACAAACCGGCTGCGCCCGATCACGATGTGATCCAGGACCGGGATATCCAGCAGCCGCCCGGCTTCGATCAGGTTGCGCGTGACGGCCAGGTCCTCGGGGCTCGGCGAGGGATCCCCGCTCGGGTGGTTGTGCACGACGATCATCCCCGCCGCATTGGCGCGGATGGCCTCGCGGAACACCTCGCCGGTGCGGATCAGCGACGTGGTCAGCGATCCGCGGTAGACCTCGTGGACGCGGATCAGGCGGTTGCGCGCATCGAGCAGGATCGTGCGCAAATGCTCCTGTTCCAATCCGGACATCTCATACTGAAGCAGCGCCGCCGCGGCGGAGGGGGAGGAGACGGTCGGCGATTCCTCCGCCTCGGTCACCGCGATCCGGCGGCCAAGCTCGACTGCGGCGAGGATGAGCGACGCCTTGGAGGGGCCGATGGAAGGAATCGCGCAAAGGTCCGCAAGCGCGGACCGGCGCAGGCCGAGTACGCCGCCGGTCTGATGCAGCAGCGCCTGCGCGGATTGCAGCGCGCTCTGCCCGCGTCCTCCGGTCCGCAGGAGAATCGCCAGCAGCTCGGCGGCGGAAAGCGCCTGCGGCCCGGTCGCCGCCATCCGCTCGCGCGGCCGTTCCTCGGCCGGCAGGTCCTGAATCCGATAAATTGACGCAGCTTGGCTCATGTTCATCCCCCTTGATGAATTGAATGGATGACATTTTACCCTATCCGCGGGAAACATTTGCCGATGAAGAGGCTCGTCATCCCCGAACGGTTTTATCGGGGATCCAGCGACTTTATCATTATTAAGTATTTGTCCGAGTAAATGTGATTCCTGGATTCCCGCTACAAACGCGCGGGAACGACGAACTAGTTTGTCATCCCCGAGTGATTTTATCGGGGATCCAGTGACTTTATCATTATTAAGTAGGAAAAGTCATTCCTGGATTCCCGCTACAAACACGCGGGAATGACGATCTTTCTGGATTCCCGCTAAGAATACCCACGCTCCGTGAACGCGCAGTTCAAATATCAACCCAAACCTGCGCACTACGCGAGGGCGGGCGCGGGAATGACGATCACATCTTGCGCAATACTGCTTCCGCCGCATTCATCCGCGCCAGGAACGTCTCCCGCCCGATGATCTCCATGCTCGCAAAAAGCGGAGGGGAGACCGCCTGGCCGGTGATCGCGGAGCGCATGATCCCGAACAGCACGGCTGGCTTGTACCCCAACGTCTCCGCCAGCGCGCGCAATTCCTCCTCCGCGGCGGCCGGATCGAAAGCCGGCTTGGCGGCGAGGATTTCGCGCGCGGCACGCAGCGCATCCGCCGACTGGGCCGGGGTGAGCCCTTTGCCGGCCAGGTCCTTCGGATTGGGTGCGACGGTATCGCGGAAGAAGAAGCCGCCCATCTCAACCGCATCCTCGAGGGTGACGATCCGCACCTGCACAACCGCGGCCACCCGGCGCAGTTTGGCGTCGTCCGCCGTGAACCCAGCCCTTGCGAAAACCGGCGCAAGGCGCGCCGCCAGATCGTCGACCGCCAGCCGGCGGATGTGGGTGCCGTTGAAATGGTCCGCCTTCTCGAAATTGATCGCGGCCGGCGAAGGATTGAGATGCCTGATATCGAACCGCTTGATCATCTCCTCAAGCGTGAATACATCTTCCGCTTCGTCGAAGGAGGCGCCCATCAGCGCGATCCAGTTGAGGACTCCTTCCGGGATGTAGCCCATTTCCTTCAGGTCGCGGATGAATATGCTGTGGCCTTCGGTCATCACCTGGGTGGTGTCGCGCTTGCTCATCTTCCCCTTGCCCGAGGGTTTGAGGAAGATCGAGAGGTGGCACCAGGCCGGCTCGCGCCAACCGAAGGCGCGCACGACCAGTGCGTGCAGCGGCAGGGTCGAGAGCCACTCCGACCCGCGGATGACGTGCGATACTCCCATGCGGTGATCGTCGACCATCGCGGCCAGGTGGTACAGCGCCAGGCCGTCGGACTTAACCAGGATGAAATCGTCGAGCGCCTTGTTTTCCACCGAGATTTCGCCGCGCAGCATGTCGGTCACGGTGGTCGTGCCCTCGTGCGGCGTTTTGAACCGGATGACGTGGCGCTCGCCGGCCGCCACGCGCTTGGCCGACTCGGCGGGATCCAGGCGGCGGCAAAGCCCGTCGTAGAGCGGCTGTTCCTTGCGCGCCCGATGGTCTTCGCGCATCCGGGCCAGGCGTTCAGTGGTGCAGAAGCACGGGTAGGCGTGATCCTTATCGATCAGCTGCTGCGCGTGTTCGCGATAGATCTCTTTGGCTTCCGTCTGCCGGTAGGGCGCATGCGGTCCGCCGATGTCCGGCCCCTCGTCCCAATCCAGCCCCAGCCAGCGCAGCCCTTCGATGATCTCCGCTTCCGCGCCGGGATCGAACCGTTTCTGGTCGGTGTCCTCGATCCGCAGGATGAAGCGCCCGCCGACTTTGCGCGCCAGCAGATAGTCGTACAGCGCGGTGCGGGCGCTGCCGATGTGCATCCGGCCGGTGGGGGAGGGCGCAAAGCGGACGGTGACGGGCATGTCCATCAGAATTCGATATCCTTCCGGTACAGGATCGTGCTTTCCACCAGGCCGATTCCGAGAAGGACCGACCACAAGGAACTGCCGCCGGAGCTGATGAACGGCAGCGGCAGCCCGGCGACGGGCAGCAGGTTGAGGTTCATCCCGATGTTGAAGGCCGCCTGATAAAAAATCAGCGTCGCCACCCCGTAGCCGATCAAGGCGCCGTAGGTGTCGCGCGCGAGGCGCGCCGCCCGCAGGCAGCGGTAGACCAGGAAGCCCAGCAGGCCGAAGAAGGCGGTCATCCCGATCAGCCCATACTCGCTCGACATCACCGAGAAGATGAAGTCGGTATGGCGCACTTTAAGGAACCGCAGCTGCACCTGGGTGCTCAGGCCGTATCCCTGGCCGATCCAGCCGCCGGATCCGATCGCGATCTTGGATTGTTCGATATTGTAGGCGCCGCCGGGATCCGCATCCGGCATGAAGAACAGTACCAGCCGGTCGAGCTGATACGGTTCCAGGAGGTTGAGGGCGAGGGCTATGAACGGCAGCAACAGGGCGGCCCCGCCGAGGACGAATATGAAGCGCGGCGGCATCCCGGCGGCGAACGCCATCGCCGCCCACAATACCATGGTCAGGATCGCCGTGGAGAGGTCCGGTTCGCGCAGGATGACCACCGCCGGAATCACGGCCAGAATAAGCGTCCGCAGGATGCCGGACCAGGTCTGCAGCCGCTCCTCGTTGCGGGCGATATCGTCCGCCAAAATGATGATCAGCGAGATCTTCGCCACTTCGGAAGGCTGGATCGTAATACCGCCGACCTGGATCCAGCGCGTCGCGCCGAAGGATTCGGTCCCGATAAGCTCCACGTACAGGAGCAGCAGGATGATCCCGACGAAGAGCAGGCGCGCCAGCCCGCGCCAAAAATGGTAGTCGATGACGGTGGCCACCAGCAGGATCACCAGCCCGATGGCCGCAAAGGTGGCCTGGCGCTGGGCGCTGTCGGCGAGGGAGACGTTGTCGGCCACGGCCGAGCGGATCTCGACGATCCCGAGCAGGACGAGCAGCGCGGCCGCCCCCAGCAGCCAAAAATCAAAGTGACGCCATCGTCGCCAGTCGAACATGGGGTTCTAGAGCGCGCGCTTCCGCCGCGAGGACGCCGCGCTGATCGGGATGTCGGCCTTGAGGTGCTGTTCCCGGCCTTCCGAGAACAGGCTGACCTGCACCGTCGCGGGATCCACGTCGATGTGTTCGGAAATCACCCGCACGATCTCCTGCTTGATCGTCTCCAGCAGCCCGGGGCCGATGTCCGCCCGGTCGTGGGAGAGCACCACGATCAGCCGTTCCTTCGCCGCCTTGGCGCTGGATCGCCCGCCGTGCCCGGTAAGCCGGTCGAATATCCCGCTCATGCGGCACCCTTGGGATGGATCAGCCGCGAAAGGCGATGCTTCAGGCTTTCGGTTCCGTTCAGCGGCGGGAACGGAACGTCCTCGCCCATCAGGCGCCTGGCGATGTCGCGGAACGCCTGGCCCGCCTTGCTCTTGGGGTCCAGCGCGGCCGGGTTGCCGCGGTTGGTCGATATCAGCACCGTTTCATCCTCGGGGATCAAGCCGATCAGGTCGACCGCCAGGATCTCGAGCACGTCCGCGGTGTCGAGCATGTCGCCGCGTTCGACCAGCTCCGGTTTGATCCGGTTGATGATCAGTTTGCCGGGCCCCTTCTGTTCGGCCTCGAGGAGCCCGATGATCCGGTCGGCGTCCCGCACCGCGGAGACCTCCGGGTTGGTGACGATCAGCGCGGTGTCGGAAGCCGCGATCGCGTTGCGGAAGCCGCGTTCGATCCCGGCCGGGCTGTCGATCAGGATCCAATCCATCTCCGGCCGCAGCTCGTCGCAGAGGCGGATCATGTCGCTGGGGGCGATCGCGGTTTTATCGCGGGTCTGGGCGGCGGGGATCATGTGCAGTTCGGGCAGCCGCTTGTCCTTGATCATCGCCTGCCGCAGCCGCGCCCGGCCCTCGATCACGTCCACCAGGTCGTAGACGATCCGGTTTTCCAGCC
>CAZYSF010000390.1:0-3579 GCA_964649635.1 uncultured Anaerolineales bacterium
CTCGCTCGACGGCGCGCGCTTTTTCTATGAGAACCCGTTGGCCAGCGCCGGAGCGCACCACCGCCAGAGCTGGTTCGAGTGCCCATGCTGTCCCCCGAACATCGCGCGCGTGCTGGCCAGCCTGGGCGGATACTTTTATTCCACCGGCCCGAAGGATATTTGGGTGCATCTCTATGCCCAGGGAAAGGCCGACCTGAAGGTTGCCGGGGGCGAGGTTGTTCTCCGCCAGACGACGCAGTATCCATGGGAGGGCGGGGTTAAGTTCGAGCTGGGAGTCTCCGCGCCGCAGACCTTTACGCTGCACCTGCGCGTACCGGGGTGGTGCCGGCGCTGGAGCCTTCGCATAAACGGGACCCCGGTGACCGAGCCGGCGCCGGAGGCCAACGGATACCTGGCCGTCCGGCGCGAATGGCGGTCCGGGGAAACGGTTGAGTACCGGATGGAAATGCCCGTCCAGGCTGTGTGGGCTCATCCGGCAGTCCGCTATTTGCAGGGACGGATGGCGCTCCAGCGGGGACCCATGGTGTATTGCCTGGAAGGCGTCGACCACGGCGGCATCGGCCTGGACCGCATTACGATTGATCCGGCGCAAATCGCCTCGGACCAATTGACGGTGGAGCACCAGGACCGCCTGCTCGGCGGCATCAGCCTGTTGCACGGCAAAGCCGGAATAGCCGCCGAAGATGGATGGGAGGGCGTACTGTATCGGCACGACAGACCGTCCATAAGGCCGATGGAGTTCACAGCCATCCCCTACTACGCCTGGGACAACCGCGCTCCCGGCGAGATGCGCGTCTGGATCCGGGCTTTTTCGAAAAAGTCGGTCGAGTAGCCCGCGTTCTTTGCGGGCGTATCGAGACCCCGCTAAATATCCGGTGGTCTCGATACGCAAAAACCGCTACTCGACCACCTTGTAAAACTCCTTTATCCGGGATTCTGTCCTCTGTTTGTCCGCTGAATGTCTCCCATGCGGCCCAAACGCCCCCCTCCATTCCAACTTTTCGTCTAAGCTTCGAATATCCCGCAGTGGTTTTTTCGCGGCAAAGGCATCGTCCGCAAGGATGTATGGGAACCCATCCGATGCGCCGTCGCCATATCCGGGAAAGAGGAGTGCCCATGAGCCGATGGCCGGAAGCCCTAAGTCTTCGAGGGCTTACATTTCCCTCCCTCAGGAACAAACTGACTCCGTACGTTTACATTTTTCCGTCGGGGTTGTTCCTCGGCATGATCATGGGCTTTCCGATTATTTTCAGCATCATCATGTCGTTTCAAAATTACACGATGGAAACCCTCATCTCGAAAAACCCCCGGTGGATCTGGTTTGATAACTATATCGAGGTGTTCCAGAATCCCGCCTTTCTGGCCTCGTTCTCGCACTCCCTGATCTTCACCTTCTTTTCCATCCTGTTCCAATTCCTCATCGGTCTGGGATTGGCGCTCCTCTTCAGCAAGGCCTTTCCCCTCCATAACATGATGCGCGGGCTGCTGCTTTCCGGCTGGCAAATTCCTTCGGTCGTGACCGGGACCTTATTCCTCTGGCTGTTCAACCTGGATTACGGGATGGTCAATTTCATCCTGACGTCGTTCCATATCATTGCCGAGCCCATCGCCTGGCTCTTTCAATCGGATACCGCCCTGATCGCCGTCATCATCGCCAACATCTGGCTCGGGATTCCGTTCAATACCATTCTCCTCACCGCGGGACTTTCCGGGCTTCCGCAGGATGTCTATGAAGCGGCGACGGTGGACGGCGCCTCGGGATGGCAGAAGCTTTATTTCATCACGATCCCGCTGCTCCGCTCGACGATCTTCGCGCTGCTCATGCTGGGGTTCATTTACACCCTGCGCGTGTTCGATCTGATCTGGATCATCACCAAAGGAGGGCCCGGGACGGCCACGGAAGTCCTGCCGACATTTGCCTATCGGCTTTCGTTCATTTCCTTTAACTTCGGGCAAAGCGCCGCCGTGGCCGTGATCATGATGATCGTTCTCCTTTCGGCGGCGGTGCTCTACCTGAAGTTCGCCATACAACACGAGGAGTGATTATGTTCCGGGAAAAAAGAGAGTTCTACGCGAGATTCGCCCTGGGGCTTCTCGCCACCCTGATTTACCTCCTGCCGCTGTACTGGATGGTCACCACCTCGCTGAAAACCTCGGCTGAGATTTTTCACAAGCCCCCGGTCTTGTTCCCGACAACCCTCCAGACCGACAGCTACAAGCAAATATTGGGCCTGCCCACCGGCCGGCAGGAAATCTACATCAACGCCGGATTGTATTTGAAGAATTCCCTGATCATCGCCCTGTCGACCACATTCCTGACGCTGGGGATGGCCGTTCCCGCCGCCTACGCCGTTTCCCGGTTCCGGTTCCGCGGGCGGTCGACCTTCCTGCTGTTCCTGCTGGTGGCGCAAATGCTTCCCGCCGTTCTGCTGGTCATCCCCCTGTTTGTCCTGTTCCGGAATATCGGAATCAGCAACCAATATACCGGCGTTATCCTGGCGGATACGGCGCTGGCCCTGCCGTTTTCCATCATCGTGCTGCGGACAAGCTTTCTGCAGATCCCCACCGAAATCGAGGAGGCCGCATGGATCGACGGCGGTTCCCGGCTCCAGGTGCTGTACTACATCATCCTCCCCCTGGTCCGGGCGGGCCTGGTCGCCGTGGGCGTCTTCTCCTTCCTGATCGCATGGGGCGAATTCGTTTTCGCCCTGTCGTTCCTGCAGAATCCGGAATTGCACCCCGTTTCGATCGGCGTATTCCAATTTGTCGGGATGTACAAATCGAATTTTGATTCGATGATGGCCTTCTCCACGCTGGTGTCCATCCCGGCCGTGGTCGCATTCCTGTTCCTGCAGAAACAATTCATCAGCGGCCTGACGAGCGGGTCTGTGAAGTGAGCCCCGCGCCCGAAAAGGAGGTGATGGCGGAGAAAAAGAATTTCCCGGTTTCCGTTTCAGGTTAAACCATTCTACAAGGAGAAAAAGACATGAGACACAATGTAAAAGCCCTGATCCTGCTGACCGTCATCGTCGCGCTGATCCTGACGGGATGCAGCCCGGCGGCCGCAACCCCCACCACGGGCGCCGCCTCCACCAGCGTCCCCGCCACCAAGGCGCCTCCCACCGCGGAGCCGCCGGCGGCGGCCGCGGAAGTCAGCCTGTGGACCTACTATGGCGATACGGGGCCTGCCGCACCGTGCGTCAAGGCGGCCGGGGATGATTTCAACGCCGCGCAATCCGCTTACGTGTTGAAAATCCGGAACCTCGCCTTCACCGACTTCAACCCGCAGATCCCGACCGCCATCGCCGCCGGCGCGACCCCGGATCTGATGCTTGTCGACAATCCGGACAATGCGCGCTATGCGGCGGCCGGCGCGTTGGCCGACCTCACCGAGAAAGTAAACGCCTGGGGGCAAGGCAGCCAATTCCTTCCCGGCCCCTATAACTCCACCCTGTACGGAGGCAAGAACTTCGGCATTCCGCTGGGAAGCAACACCGTCGTGTTGTGGATAAATACCGACCTGGCCAACGCGACCGGCCTGGACATCAACAAACCACCAAAGACCTGGAACGAGTATGA
>CAZYSF010000391.1:0-3923 GCA_964649635.1 uncultured Anaerolineales bacterium
AGACACAAGTGCCTCAGACTTCCCGGCGGGAGCGGTATCGCCGCCGGGGCCACTGCCACCGTCGCCCGCCTTCTGTGCCTCGCAGGTAGTGGGACAGACACAATCAGGATTTTGCCCCGATCCCTGCCCATTCCCGCCGCCCGAAGCGGGTGTTCCATCCGCCTGCGGGCCGGAGCCCTGAGGCGTATCCGATCCGCCTCCCGAACCTTGTGCGGCATCCGATCCGGTCCCCTGACCGGCATCTTCATTTCCATTCTGATTGGTCTGCCCGGCCGGGGTTACCTCGGGCCGATTTTCGCGGTCGCGCACCTGCTCGAGGATCCGGATGCGGAGCTGCGGATCATGAAGGTCGCCGTTTAATAGTTCCAGACGCTGTCGAATGGTTTGGCGCGTCTGCAGGAGCAGCGCGCTTTCGTTCGGCTCCGCACCAGCCTGCAGATAATCCAGAACCCGCAGATGTTCCTCAAGCCGAGAGCGCACCATTTCGAGCGCGGCCGGGGCTTCCGCATCTCCGGCCTGCGCGGCGATTGAGAGCGCAAGGTCGTCCTGCTCCATCAACCGCGCGAGTAGGGAATCCGCCACCGGCAGGCCCGCGTCCACCCCGTGTACGATCTCCTCCGCGCGCCGATCGGCGAATTCCATTGCGAGATCCATCTTCGAAAGCGGATCCCCCTCCGCCCACAAGCGGATATCCTCCGACCAGTTCTTCACCGGGTACAGTGCATCTTCCGGCATGGCCTCCTGTGCTCCGGCGACCACGGCTCCCCCGCCGCCGAGCAGCGTACCGATCGCAATCATCAAAGCTCCGGCTGTTTTCCACATAGCGATTCGCTCCTTTCCAAATGTCGTACGCTGGTTAAGACGCGAATCGGGAATTTTCGATACGGCGGTTCTCGCCAAGCGGGCTTCTTCCAGAAACACCCTTTTGCCTGCCTCTATGCGCGCGGGATCTCTCTCAGGCACGGCGCCTATGGACTGGAAATATTGTTCCAAGTCCGGGTCGCAAATTGGATCTTTCATGGCTCATCTTCCTCTCTTGCAAGCATCCGGCGCAGC
This sequence comes from uncultured Anaerolineales bacterium, assembly GCA_964649635.1. Taxonomy (GTDB): domain Bacteria; phylum Chloroflexota; class Anaerolineae; order Anaerolineales; family RBG-16-64-43; genus JAFGKK01. The sequence goes on from CAZYSF010000391.1 coordinate 1,057, forward strand.
GCCGCAACGCCGCGCTGCTGAAGCGCCTTAACCGCTCCAACCGGCCGTCCCATCGCCCGCGCCGCTTCTTCGTTATCCCATCCCTCGAGATAGCGCAGGACAACCGCCTGTCTCTGTTCCGCGGTCAGTTTCCGCATCGCGGCATACATCTGCCTCCTCCGGATATTCCGCTCGACCTGGTCGCCGGTCGTATCCGGGATGCTGACGGTTTCTTCTTCCAGCGGGATCTCGGCCGGAGCGCGGCGCCGGTAAATATCGGTGATCCAATTGTGGGCGGTGCGGTACAGGTAAGCCTGCAGGTGCTCGCGCGGGCCCTCGCCGGACCGCAAAGCCTTCAGGAGTCTGGAAAAAGTCTCTGATGCGCAATCCTCCGCCAAGGCAGGATCGCCCAACTGACGGTACGCATAGGCGTATAAACCGGCGCTGTAGCGGTCGTAGACCGCCGTTAAAGCATCCGGACTCAACTCCCGTAATTTCTCCAGCAGAATCCGTTCCTCGGTAAAAGGCATTCTTCAATTATTATGACGGGTTATTTGGGCCTGCGATACGGCCAAGACAGAAAACCGGCTGTAAATCGCAGACCGGGCACCAATAACGGAGACCGGAAAAGGTATACTTGGTCAATCCGCCCGGCGGAAAGACCACCCGCGTAGGGTGCCGATCATCTTCTTTTTGGCGGTCATGCAGGCCATGTAAAGCGGGCTATGTATCAGGATTATTTCTGGTTCCTCGAGTACGGATGGGACTGGCGGGTGGGCATTTACACCGGCCCCTACCCGTTGCCCGCGCTCGGCTTTTTCACCTTCCTGAGTTACATTCCCTGGGAAGTCGGTTTTTACGGGATGGCCGCGCTGGGGTTGCTGTGCGTCGTCGTCCGGCTCAAACGCGCAGCGCCGGTGTGGAGCGCCTACATCCCGATCCTTCAGGTGATGCTGATCGGGAACCTCGACCTGCTCTGGTGGGGGTTATGGCAGACGCGTTTGCCCATCGCCTACGCCTTGATGACTCTCAAACCCCAGCTGCTGCCGTTTGCGCTCCCGGAAATCATCCGCTGGACGCGCCGCGAGAAGCTGGCCTGGCTCGGATGGACGGCCGCCCTGTGGCTGCCCTGCTGGATCGTCCGGCCCGGTTGGTTCGGCGAATGGATTCATAAGCTGACATCGTTCGACCGGGTCACCGAGCATTGGGCCAGCAACCTATGGAACGCGCCGGTCTGGATCCTCATCGGCGGATTGATCGCCTTCCCGCTGGTTTGGTGGATCACCAAACGCCGGCCTTCGTTCCGCCCGATGATGCTCTTTCTAAATCCGGGCATCAATTCCTACGATTATGCCGTCCTGGCCGGGAACGCGCATTGGGTCATTGTCCCCGTCAGCTGGCTGGCGCAGATCGCGGCGCGGTACCAGGATGCCCATTGGGTATACGGGCTGGTCGGGCTCCTGGCCGCGCTGACCACACTCGCGCCTAAAAATTCATCGGATGCGTGGGACATTCGTCTTCAATCAATGTGGGAGCGGGTATTACCAAAGGCGCTTCGACTCCGCAATGCGCCGGCATCCGTCGCGCCGGACGGCCCCTCCCCGGCTTCGTGAGTTGTTGAATCACCGGGTGATGCATTTTATAAGTACGGCCGGAGCATTGAGTTTTTCGGGATTAGCCGCAGGAGAACCGCCTTCCCTCCAGCCCCAGGGAAGCGAATCCTCAACCAGTAATATGTCCGCCATACCGGCGATTATACGCTCAGCCCAATAACCCTTCGATCACCTCCGCCGCCAAATCGTACCTTCCGAACGGCGGCATGAGGTACGCCCCCTGGACGATTCCCCGCAGATCCTTCAACAACTCGACTGCAATGCGCACACCTTCCTCCGGCGCGCGCTCGCCCGCCCGCTCGATCCGCGCGCGAACCAATTCCGGGATCGACATCCCCGGCACCTCGTTGTGCAGAAAAGCGGCGTGCTTCGCGCCGTACAGCGGCATGATCCCGGCCAGGATCGGTGTTTTCAACCCGCCGTACTCGCGCCGGTATGCATCGATGAAATCCGTCGCGCATCCCGGCTCGAAGACCGGCTGGGTGAGGATGAAATCCGCGCCAGCCTCGAGCTTCTTTCGTAGATTCTTCATCTCTTTTTCCGGCGTGGCCGAGCACAGGTTGAGCGCACAGCCGACGAAGAACGCGGTCGGCGCGCCGATATCTTTCCCGGCGTGATCCTTACCGAGATTAAAGGATTGCTTGATCATGCGGATCAGCCCGGAAGGGACGATATCGTAGTTATCGGCCGCCTGCGGAAAATCCCCGATCGCGGTCGGGTCGCCCATGACCACGAAGAGGTTGCGGACGCCCAGCGCGTGCGCGGCGAGCAGATCGCCTTGCAGGCGCAGCAGGCTTCGCCCGCGGGTGGGGAAATGAAGGACCGTATCGATCCCGAATTTTTCCTGGATCAGGTGGCACACCGCCCACGGGCTCATCCGCATGCGGGCCATCGGGCTGTCTGCCACGTTGATCACGTCCGCGCCCGCCTCGGCCAGCATGCTCGCGCCGGCCATCAGCTTGTGGGTGGAAAATCCCTTCGGCGGATCGACCTCGACGCTGATGGTGAATTTTCCGGAAGCGAGTTTGGCGGCGAATGGAGTCGCTTCGGCCGCAAGGACCGCCCGCTCATCCGGCGGCGCTTCCACGATGATGGGTACGTCCGCCTGCTTTGGATCGAATCCCTCCAGCGCGGCGCGCATCGCGGCGATATGCGCCGGCTCCGTCCCGCAGCAGCCGCCGATCAGGCTGGCGCCCGCTTCGGCGAAATCGCGCGCGTACCCGCGGAAATATTCCGCCCCGGCCGGGTAGAGGATCCGTCCGCCGGTGCGTTCCG
>CAZYSF010000392.1:0-1817 GCA_964649635.1 uncultured Anaerolineales bacterium
CGCCCAGGTCGAGCCGCTCGATTTCGGAACGTTTGTTATCTAGGATTTGTGCAAGCATGATTCCTCTCACTGTCCTAACCCCCGCGCCCCCATCCCCTCTCCCCCTTCCCCGTAAGGGGAAGGGGGAGAGGGGGTTAGGACAGGTTATTTCCCGAATGCGATCAACCCATCCATCACTTTAAGCGCCGCGCCGGAATCGAGCGACCGGCGGGCATCGGCCAGCGCTGCCGGAAAATCGCCGCTTTCGGCGGCGATTGCCGCCGCGGCGTTCAAAAGCACGGCATCGCGGACGGCCGGCGTGCTTTTTCCCTCAAGAACGGTCCGCATCATCACCGCGTTTTCCTCGGCCGTACCGCCGTGGAGTTCCGAGGGATCGGCGCGCGGGATTCCGGCGTCGCGCGGGTCGAAATCGAACGTGCGCACCGCGCCATCCTTGAGGTGGCTGACCCGGTTCGGCCCGCCGGCGTTGAGCTCGTCCAATCCACCGAACCCGTGGACCACATACGCAGCCCGCGCCCCGAGGCTGCCGAGGACTTGCGCCAGCGGTTCGGTCAGCGCCGGATCCGGCACGCCGATCACCTGCACGTCCGCCCCGGCCGGGTTGGTCAGCGGCCCGAGCAGGTTGAAGATCGTGCGCTGGGCGATCTCGCGCCGCGGGCCGATCGCGTGCTTCATCGCCGGGTGGTACTTCGCCGCGAAGAAGAACGCGATCCCGACCTCGTCGATCGCGCGCACGGCCGCCTCGGGGGACATGTCGATGTTCACCCCGAGCGTGGCGAGCACGTCGGCGCTGCCGCATTTGGAGGAGGCGGCGCGATTGCCGTGCTTGGCCACCTTGCGCCCGGTCCCGGCAATCACGAACGCGGCCGCGGTCGAGAAGTTGAACGTTCCGGCGCAGTCGCCCCCCGTGCCGGCCGTGTCGTAAAGCGTTTCCGGGCGGCGCGGGAACTTAACCGGCAGCGCGTTGGCGCGCATCCCGCGCGCCGAACCGGTGATCTCGTCGACGGTCTCACCCTTCATCCGCATCGCGGTCAGGTAGGAGCCGATCTGCGCCGGGGTGGCCCCGCCGGTCATGATCACCTGCATGGCTTCCTCGGCCTGCGCGGCTGAGAGATCTTCGCGCCGCATGGCCTGGGCGATGAACGGTTTGAGCATGTTGGTATCCTCCTTTTTTTCGGGAACGGCCGCCTGGGCGGCGGGCAATGCGAGAAAATTCTTCAGGATTGTTTTCCCGAGTTCGGTGAGCACCGATTCGGGGTGGAACTGCAATCCGTAGGTCGGATGCGATCTGTGGCGCAGCGCCATGATTTCGCCCGTCTCGGCCCGCGCCAGCACTTCCAGATCGGCCGGGACGGGATCGAAGACGATCAGCGAGTGATAGCGCCCGGCTTCGAACGGCGTGGGCAGCCCGGCCAGCAGGGCTGCGCCGGTGTGATGAATGCGGGAGGATTTCCCGTGCATGATCCCCGCCGCCCGTCCCACCTTCCCGCCGAACACCGCGCCGATGCACTGGTGGCCGAGGCACACGCCCAGGATCGGGATCCGGCCGGCGAAATACGCGATGGCGGCGTTGGAGATGCCGGAGTCGTCCGGCGTGCCGGGCCCCGGGCTGACGACCAGATGGGTGGGATTGCGCGCGGCGATCTGCGCGACCGTCACGGCGTCGTTGCGGAACACTTCCGGCTCCGCGCCCAACTCGCCCAGAAATTGAACGAGGTTGTAGGTGAAGGAATCGTAGTTGTCGATTACGGCGATCATGGTTGCTCCTTTTTCTGTCCTAACCCCCTCTCCCCCTTCCCCGTAAGGGGAAGGGGGAG
>CAZYSF010000393.1:0-2238 GCA_964649635.1 uncultured Anaerolineales bacterium
GCCATTTTCAGCTTTTCCGGCGGGTTGCCGAATCGCTGCAGCTCCTCGACCGGGATAGTCTGCGGCCCGGCGAGGAGCCAGTGGTCGATGAATCCGTCTTCCAGGGAGTACCCGAGATTCTCTCGCTTCATTTAATCCTCGCGTGGCGATATGGATGAAACCGATTTGTTATCCGGTTCATCTGCCTAAGCTGCGGGCGGACCGGTTGAGATACTCCAGATGGAGAATGAAAAAAAGCCAAACGCTTCGTGAGTCACGCATTCCCTATCAGGTGCGGACGGGCCGGTAAAAGCTCTCCGGCGGACCCAGGTAACTCGGCCGCAGGCCGCCCGTATCCACGACGATTTTTTGCAGCACCACGCCCGGATCGACCATCCAAAATTTTAGAATGTGCACGCCGGGTTTGTCGAGCCCGTGTTCTGTGACCGATATTTTGATATTCTCGGCGACCGCCTTTTCCCAAGCCTCTTTTGAGCTGTCCGCGCAAATGTCGACGACCTGCGGCGGTTCCTCGCCGAAGGAGACGGCATATCGCAGCCCCTTCGCCCGGAAGTCGAGGGTCGGCGACAGGTATACATGAACGCGAACCCGTCCGCCGGTAAACAGATGCATCCGGTATTCCAGGCGGGGGTTCTCTCCGCCGGGCGTTTGGCTGGGTGCGGAGACCGGGAACGGCGTCACCGCCGAAAGAGTCCGGCCCATTTCCGGAATGCGCTGCCAGCGGATTCCGGCTGTTTCCACGGCGCGGGTGTAATGCTCCGCTTCCATCGACACATATCCGCCGCCTTCCACAAATCCCTGGATCTCATCCGCTTTGGGAGCAGCGGGATTGTGAATGACGGTCTGGACGACCACCGAGCTTCCATCCGGACCGGATATCGCGATCGGGACGCGCTGCGTTCCAGCCGGCGCCTTCCGCCAATCCACGCGGACCGATAGCCGGGATTCTTTTTCGACCACACCCGCCGCCGGCTCCACGATCATCCAGGATTCTCCGGCTTCGGTTTTGAATTCGAACGGCGCCCCGCCCCGGTTGAATATCTCAATGGAATGCATTTGCTGCTGGAACACATCGAATTCCGTCAGCACCGGTTCGGCCTCAGCCCGCGGCCACCATTTCTCCGAACCTTCGATCGATACGCCCATCTCGGCCCGGTCCGGCACCTGGATTACCCGGACTTCGGGCATCGCGTTTTCCTTCGGTTGCTGCCAGGTGGTGTAGCCGATGTGGGTCTGGTCCATCATGTGGTTCCACTTGCCGCCGGCGAGAGCCTCATTGTAGTAGCGGGAATATTCGGCATCCCGCGCGTACAGGGATTTGACTTTCGCGGCCAGATCGTTGGTGGCCGCCCGTCCCTGCGCGGCGTAGAGATGATTTAAACCGGCCGTCTGGTACAACGCGTGCAGATTGGCGCAGGCCTTCACCGGGTGCAGCACCAGCTGGTAGTAGGCATCCCGGTACTCCGGAGCAAGCGCATTGGAGATCATTTCCGCATCCTCGGCCAATCGGTTGTACTCTGCGACGACCCGCTCGGCCTCGCAGTAGTTCACCAGGCTGTAGGTGTCCGGCGCCAGCAGCTCGGGCTTCCGGCGGCCGTTGATCCGCGTGTACCCGGAAAGGATGCGGGCGATCCCGGCCGCGTGCTCCGCGCCAAACTGCTGCGCAGCCCATCCGCGGGTGTATTCCGGCAGCCGTTCCGCCGGCCACGCATCGGGTGACCAGGCGAAATCCAGAAAGAACTGCGCCGGAAATTCCAGCGGTTTGATGTCGCCGACGTTGACAATCCAGATCCGGTCCACACCGCTGCGGTAAGCCAGGTGCATCTGCTCCCACGCGCGCGGGAGCGGGCTGGTGTTGAGCCACTTATAGTTGCGCGGATCGCCGACGTAATCAAAGTGATAGTAGATCCCGTACCCGCCGGCCCGTCTCTTCGCGCCGGGTTCGGGCAGCCGGCGGATATTGCCCCAGTTGTCGTCGCACAGGAGCAGCGTGATATCGTCCGGAACCTGCATGCCGCGGTCGTAATAATCCTGCACCTCTTTGTAGATCGCCCACAGCTGCGGGATCGTGGCGGGATCATATCCAGCGACCCGGGCAAGAATCTCGCGCTGGTCGCGGATAATTCGCTCCAGAAGGACGGTGTTCGTTTCCGCGGTCATCGGCATGTCGCCGTCGCCGCGCATGCCCACCGTGACAGTGACTTCCCGGTCCCCGATGCCCCGCGCCCCCTGCTCCCA
>CAZYSF010000394.1:0-5794 GCA_964649635.1 uncultured Anaerolineales bacterium
CTTCGAACAGCTTCGACATCGTCCAATTGGGGGTGGGAAATTGAAACTGGGTCGGGGCCGATGGAAGAAGGCTGCACCCCACCAGGAGCATTATGGCGGCGCCTGTCATACTCAACGGAAACAGTTTTTTCGTATCCATGAAACCTCCCCGGCGTTCCGCCGGCCCGCTCAAGGCAAGTCCGGCCGTCCCCATTATATGGGTTAATAAAAAAAAGAGGCGGAGCAGTGTCCGCCTCTTTTGCCATTGTTCGATAGTGCTTACGGGCCGGTCTGAATTTCGATCTGCAGGGTTCCCCACAGCATCGGATTGGAGAAGATCGTGCGCTTGGGCGCGGTGGAGATCAGCCCATCCTGCTGCTGGCCGGAATGGTCGTTATCCGAGACCGAGAGGGCGAAGCCGTAGTACTCGCTCCCGGCCGGTCCGCCCTGGAAAACGCTCCAGGGGATTGCCGCTTCGATGATGTAACCCGGCGAGGCGGTAACCGCCGATACGATCGTTATGATCTTCGTTCCCTTGATGGAGAGCGGATACCAGAGCCAAGCCGTTGGGCTGCTGGGGGTCGGCAGGTTGCCGGGGGAAATGCCGAGCTGATAATCGTCCGAGCTTAAAGAGGTCGAGCAGTAATCGCCCTTAAGATCCTTGTCGAGCAGGATTTCAACGCTGTCCCCCTTATACATCACCGAGCCGTCGGTGGTCGACTGAAATAAATTGTCGTCCTCGACTTCGATCGCCAGGTACAGGTTGTCGAAATCCCATTTCAGCGTGAAGCGCGCATCGTTGTCGGTATCGCCCCAGACGTCATACGGCACGTCGTTGATCAGCGGGCTGTCCCATTCGCCGAGCACGGCGTCGATGGTCGGCGGAGTGGTGGTGTAATAGGCTTCGATGACGCCGCCGTAGGACTCGGGCCGTTTGGTCTGCGCGGCGCAGGCCGGGGCGGCCGGGGCGAGCACAGCGGTGGTGATCTTCACCCAGAACGATTTGCCGGCGGCATCGATCCCGAACCGGACACCCTGCGGGGATTGAAGCTTCCAGAAACCCTGATACTGGCCGAGGGTGGCGGGCGCCGTCAGGTTGACGGTGAAGTTATAGACCGCGTTCGGGGGAACGCTGGCCGTAATCGGCACGGAAGCCGGACCGGCCATCTGGTCGCCGCTGTCGAAGACCAGCGCGTATCCGGCTCCCCAGGTGCAGGTGCCGGCATTCTTAAGCGTCCAGGTCTTGGTGAAGGCGGTCCCCGGAGCGACGTAGGTCAGATCCGGAAAAGTCTCGCTGACGAACTGCGCCTGGTTGGTGCAGTTGGGTGCGGTCGGCGAGAGCGTGGCCGAGGGAATGCTGGAGGTTGAAACTCCCTGGGTGACTGACGGCTGCGGGGCGCTGGTATTCGTCGGGGGGATCTGGAACAGCGCCGTCATCGTCAGGTTGGGCGTCGGAAACACGAACTGCGTCGGGGTGGACGCCAATGGAAGGGCGCACCCGACCAACAACAATGCGATTATGCTCGACGCCAAGATACGGTTATGGTGGGTCTTTTTCATAGCATCTCTCCTTTTTTCCAGAGACCGTCCGGCCCGTGTGGAATTGGGGGCCTCCGGGTGGCCTTTAGCTCCCTTGTAGGGCGGGTGGGAATTGAACCCACAAGGGTGTTACCCCGGGGGATTTTAAGTCCCCAGCGTCTGCCAGTTCCGCCACCGCCCCAGAACGCACCGCTTTATTATATAACGGGCCATCTTTTTAGGTGCGGCGGCCAGGTCCGGGCAGGCGGCTCCGGATTTCGCGCCGGAACCCGTCCCAATTATCACCCAGACGGTCTACTTCGGTTATAGGTTCCTGTTGCATTTATCGTGCCTGACCGGAATTTTCGCCCAGAATTCAATATCCGGCGTTCCGTAGGCGATGCCGCCGGCGGGTGCAATCCGGAGCGCGTTGCAATTCGAATTGAATTCGTTTATAAGAAGGACCGGCGATCCGGGGATCGGCGGAACGAACCCCGATGAACGCCGGGAGCAACGATCGTGTTAAAGTCGCCCATCTTCACCTGGATCGAGATCAACCTGTCCGCGGTCGAGGACAACATTAAAGCCCTCCGCGCGATCGCCGGAGTCCCGCTCATGGCGGTGGTGAAGGCCAACGGGTACGGGCACGGCGCGGTCGAAGTTTCGCGCGCGGCGCTGGCCGCCGGAGCCTCCTGGCTGGCCGTCTCCTGCGCGGAGGAAGCGATCGTTCTGCGCGAGGCCGGGATCTCGGTGCCGATCCTGGTGCTGGGTATGGTCACCGCCCAGGAAGCCGACGAAGCCATCGCGGCCGGACTTTCGCTGACGGTGTACTGCATGGAAAGCGCCGAACTGTATTCGCAGCGCGCGGCGGCGCTCGGGCGTTCGGTCAATGTGCATCTGAAAGTGGATTCGGGGATGGGCCGGCTGGGCACGCTGCCGGGGGAGCAGACCCTCGCGCTGGCGCGGACGATCGCCGGCATGCCGTCCATGCACCTGGAAGGGGTATTCACCCACCTGGCCTGCGCCGACGAGGAAAACCCCGCGCCGACGATCGAGCAGCTGGCTAAATTCGCATCCACGCTGCAGGCGCTGCAGGAGAACGGGATCCGGCCGGCCTGGATCCACGCCACGAATTCCGCCGCGACCCTGGCTTTCCCGCAGGCGCGCTACAACATCGTGCGCGCCGGAGTGGCGATCTACGGCGTGCATCCCTCGCCCCAGGTCCGCCTGCCGGCCACATTCCGCCCCGCCCTCTCCTGGAAAGCGCGCCTGGTCTCGTGCAAGGTTCTGCCGCCCGGCTGGGGGGTGAGCTACGGGATGGAGTATCACACGGCGGGGGAGGAAACCGTGGGCGTCATACCGGTCGGGTACGCCGACGGCTGGCGGCGCAACCGCCCGAATATCGTGCTCTTGAACGGGCGGCGCACGCCGGTGATCGGGCGGGTATGCATGGACCAGTGCATGATCAAACTTCCGGAGGACGCATCGCTGGGGAGCGAGGTCGTCCTGATCGGGAAACAGGGCGGCGGGGAGATCCGGGTGGAGGAAGTGGCCGAACGCTGGGGGACGATCAACTACGAGGTGATCACCGGGATCAGCGCGCGCATGCCGCGGGTGTACGTGCGGGATGGCGAGTCGGTTTAGCGGTTTTTCGCATCGGGCGGGAATATTGAAACACTGATTCAAGGGTGACTTGCCCGCATGATACTGCCCCTCATCCTTTCCTTCTCCCAGCATTCGCTGGGAGAAGGTGGCCGAAGGCCGGATGAGGTGACACCATCGAGTTTTTACTAGTGTGCAATCTTCTACTTTATTGACGGCGCGCTTACCGCCGAAGGCTCTATCTTAGTTAGCCCGGCCGGTTTATTGGGGCCGCAGGCTTTCAACTGGAAATTAGGTGATCTTCAGAAGTTTCTCTTTGTGCCGTCTGTGCTTTTTGTGGTGGAATTATTGCCGCAAAAGTCACAAAGATCACATAATTTCCTGGGAAATCAACTCCCAGGCTTTACGGCGAGTTTCCCCGCCACGATCCGGTCCGCCCGGCCCATCGGATAGGCTGTGAGATCGCGAAGGCGCACCCAGCGCACCTCCGCGGCGCCGATCGGTTTGGGCTTTCCGTGCAGCGTAGCGCAATGAAAAACATGCAGGGTGATTCGGAAGTGACTGAAGGCGTGTTTGACGGCGAGGATTTTTTCACCAACCCGGACCGATACCCCGAGCTCTTCCCTTAACTCGCGGCGCAGGCACGCCGGCAGGGTCTCGCTCCGTTCGACCTTCCCGCCCGGGAATTCCCACATGCCGCCAAGCAGCTTCCCTTCCGGGCGCCTGGCGATCAGCGCCTTTCCGTTTCGTAATATGACCGCTGCGGTCACATCAAAGTGCGGGACAGGAACGCGTTTGGAGCGCACCGGAAGGCGGTCCTGGATGCCACGCTGGAAGGCGACGCAGCTTGCGGCGACGGGGCAATCCGGGCAGAGCGGCCGGCGCGGGAGACAGACGAGCTGGCCGAGATCCATCAGCGCCTGGAAAAAAGCGCCGGGCGCGGCGCGGCCGCGGGCGCGCTGATACAGAGTGGCGAGTTCTTTCTGCGAGCGGGCGTTCCCGATCCGGCGGCGATAGGCATACACGCGGGCAAGGATCCGCCGGGCATTGGCGTCGAGCGCGGCGGCGGGCTCATCGAACGCCAGCGAGGCAATGGCAGCCGCGGTGTAGCGGCCAACCCCGGGCAAGCGTTCCCATTCCGCCGCCGTCCGCGGGAGCCGGCCGCCGCGGGAGGATTGGATCTCCGCCGCGGCAAGGCGCAGGTTCCGGGCGCGGGAATAGTATCCGAGCCCCTCCCAGGTTTTCAAAACGGATTGCAGACCGGCGTGCGCGAGGCGGCGAACGGTCGGGAATGCTTTCAGGAAACGCCGGTAGTAGGGGATGACCGTCGCGGCCTGCGTCTGCTGGAGCATGATCTCGCTGACCCAAATGCGGTACGGGTTGCGCGCGCCGCGCCAGGGCAACGGGCGGGCGGTGCGACGGGACCAGGCGATTAATTTCCCGGAGGGGACAGCCATCAGAGGACCAGACGGTTTGGATCGGGAAGCATGTGCGGTGGATCTCCCTATTCGACGGCGGACGGCTTTACGGGTGCGCGATGACCACGAGGGCGTTTGCGCGTTCCATCGCGCAACGCAGGGAAGCGGCGAGCAGTTCCGGGTCGAGCGCGCCGAAACTTTCGTCCAGGATCATCACATCGGGGTGCTGCAAAATGGCGCGCGCCAGGTATAACCGGCTTCGTTCCCCGTGCGAGAGCTGCCAGCCCCCCTCGCCGACCACCTGCATAATCCCCGACGGCATGCGATCCAGCAGCGGGCCGAGCCCGAGCGTGCGGCAAAGTTCCTCGGCCTCGGCAAGATCGGCCGGCTCCGGCGGCCAGCAGCGGCCCAGCAGCGCATTGAAAGCAAACGGCTCCGTCAGGATGTGATTTTCGTGGAACTGCGGCGCCACCACTACCTTTGCGCGCCAGACGTCGTCCCCCGCCACCCTCCGTTCGGAGCCGTCGAGCAGGATCGTCCCCGACACGGGTTCTTGCAGGCCCGCCAGCAGCATCGCCAGCGTGGATTTACCCGACCCGGAACGGCCGGCGAGCAGGATCCGGTCCCGCGCGGCAATCCGTAGATTGCATCCCGCAAGCACCTCCCGGTCTTGCCGGGGATATCGGAACGAGAGCCGGCGCGCTTCCAAAAGAGATGCGGAGGGGGCATCGCCGGACGGCGCGGATATGGACGGCGCGGAGGGCAGGCCGGCGGCCCGATACATGGGCGCAACCCGATCCCAAGCCACCGCCATTCCGATCAGGTTGCACATCCCCTCGCCGAATTTTTTAAACGCCTGGTAGATCAGGATCACCGACCCCAGCCCGATCGCGAGCGCGTCCGGCGGACCGCTCCCGGCGATGAAAGCCGGAGCCAGGATCAGGAATCCGGCGATGAGCCAGCCGTGCGAGAGGAAGACATTGATCCCGGCGAGCAACCGGTCCATCGGCGCGGCCAGGGAGACGGATTGGGCCACCGCTTCCCCTTCCCCGGCATGCCATTGCGAGGGGGATTGCTGAGCCAGCCGGGTGCGATGCCCGGCCATCTTCTCCATCAGGTCGCCGGTCAGGGAAAGACGGGAGCCGGTCCATTTCTTCCGGCGGCGGTAATACTCCGCGCCCATCAGCAGGGCCGCCGTAAACCAGGCCAGCAACGCGGCGACCAGGAACAAACCGCGTTCCCCCTGCGCGGCCACCCAGCCCGCGATGATCAGCTCG
>CAZYSF010000395.1:0-2081 GCA_964649635.1 uncultured Anaerolineales bacterium
GCGCGTGCGGCGTGGAACTGGAAGACGGCACCCGGCATACGGCCGACTTCATCGTATCCAACGCGGACGGCCGCAAGACCATTCTGCAGATGCTCTCGGGCCGGTACAGCGATAGGAAGATTTCCAGATACTGTGAAACCAATCCGGAAAAAGAGTGCGCCTTTTCCGTGATGATATTTTTGGGTGTGAAACGGGATTTATCCTCCTATCCTTCCGCATTGATTATGTTCCTGGAAAAGGCGGAAGTTATCGGCGGGCATGCGTGTACTCATCTTTATATGCAACTGTATGGATTTGACGGCAGCATGGCTCCCGCCGGCAAAGGCGTAATCAAGGTCGAGCTGTTGACCAAGCCGTCGTATTTTTCGCGGTTGTATGCCGACCAAGCCGCTTACCAGGCCGAGAAAAACAGGATCGCCGGACAAGTGATCGCGTTGCTTGAAAAACAGTTCCCCGGTCTTCGGAAAGATATTGAGGTAATCGATGTTTCCACTTTGCACACCTGGGAGCGCTTCATGGGCGGAACCGGGGGGCATAACAATTTTCCCAACAGCGCATTTAATATTATGGAGGAAATATTCGGTTTGAACCCGAAATATTCACTCCCCGGGCTGAAGAACTTTTTCTTCGCCGGGCAGTGGGTCACTTCGGCCGGGGCGCTGCATATGAATGCGTTTTCGGGAAAAACTGTGGTGCGGAAAATCTGTAAACAATGCGGGGTGAAATTCGTAAATTGATCCCGGTCTGTTTCCAAAAAAAGGAGATGAATCATGGAAAAATTGGTTATGGAAAATTGGAGCCGGGCAAGAAGGATCGTATTCACAGTGTTTTGTGCTGCGCTTTTCATCGGGGCGTTTATCCCGCTCCTGGTCGATATTTTACTCAATGGACATTTTGGTTGGTCCATCATCGTCCTGGGGGCTATTCTCATGGCCTGGTTGATAATTGCGCCATGGTTCATCCTTCGCCGGTCCAGGGCGGCGGTCTCATGGGCGGCTGCGGCAGTATCGGTTCCCATCTTCCTCTGGATAGTGGAATCGCTCGGCACAAACAAGGGATGGCTTTTGCCGCTCGGCTTGCCGGCTGCCGCGGCCGGCCTGGCGGCGCTGGGAGGATTAGTGTGGCTCTGGAACCGGAGCCGGCTCAAGTTTTGGTATGCCGCAGCGTTGACGTTCATGCTTATCGCCCTGCTGAGTTTTGCGGAGTACACCCTTGCGCGTCCGTTCCTGATTGTTGATCCATCCGAATCGGTGCGCCGTTCTGTTGCTCTCTACCTGGCTGGAGCATCGCTGTTGCTTGGCTTGATCGCAGCATCGGTCCATGGACGTAAACCATTCAAGGATAAACCGTGAGGAACCGTCTATCCTTGCATTTTCAAATGGAGGGAAGAGACTCCTGATAGCTGCCTCAACCGGACGGCGCCGCGGCGCGCCTGCACAGAACCCGGGCGTATACGCCGTCCGCGCGATATTCCACAATCGTCTGCCCCCAATCCTTAAAGTCCCGGGTGGCGCATCGGTAGGATCCCCGTGCAACGCCGGGCGGCCTGATCCATTTCGGATCTGGCCGTAAAGTACGTGAAATACGGTCGGATTGACCGGATAGTTCCAGGCGCGCGCAGGAAGACCGACACGGTCCCCGCCAATAGCAGGCGGGGATGACGGACCGCATCGGTATTGGCATTGGCTGCGATGGCTGACAATCCTTGGCAAGGAATGCTAAAGATCGATTGATGCCCCCGCGCCGGAATGAAATCCTCCGGTAGTTAACCAGCCTGAAAATAACCGAAACGATGAAAAAAGACGAAGATCCTGATCCTTCTTGGGGGTAGGCCTGAATCTTAAGTAAAATCCGGCGAAAACGTCACCCAGAGTACTTCGCAGGGTTTAATGGTAATGGTACAGCAACAGACACCCTCCGGTATGAGCCGGGGCGGGCAGTATTGATGGAAGGCTTTCCCCGCCGAATGTTTTAGGTCCGGCGCGGAGGAAACTGGCCATGAAATCCCATTTCATGATCCTTGCAGCGCCTTTTTGGTTGATCGGCGGCTTCCTGGTTGCGCCCAGCCCCGGCGGCCCGCA
>CAZYSF010000396.1:0-2217 GCA_964649635.1 uncultured Anaerolineales bacterium
CAGTAGGTGCGCACGGCCGTGCGCCCCGACTGGGAGGGGGGTAGGGGGTGAGGTGCCTGTCGAGCCGTTGGTCTCGATACGCAAAGTACGCTACTCGACCACCTTGTGGAAAGTGAGGACTCATGAAGCAGTGGCTTTCGAAAGGGTATTGGGCGGTGCTCGCGCTACTTCTCTCGGCGATTGTGGTTGGGCAGGCCATATCTTACGTGGCGGCGCCGGCCAGCTGGCAGGCGTTTGTCGCCCTGCTGCCAAAGTACCTCAGCATGGTCACTTTCTGGGGGCCGCTGGTTGCGCTGGTTGCCGGCATAATGGTCTGGACCCTTTTGAGACTTCTCGGGTTTAATTCGCTGGCGGAGATCCGGAAGGAATCCGTCGAGGAAAACAACCCGTCTCCCGCGATCATCTTCATCGGAACGGTGATCGCCAGCATCCTTTTCATGATGCTGGTCCTGCGGCCTTAGCGAAGAAGAAGAAAAACAGACAGGATTATTTACCAGGATGTTGAAAAAAGTTGAGGATGTCATCGCGAGGAGTTAAGCGACGAAGCAATCTCCTGCTTTTTCCGAAGGGGGAGATTGCTTCGCTCCCTCCGGTCGCTCGCAATGACACCAGTTCCTTCATTTTTCAACACCCTAGTAATAATTTCACCATAATCCTGTCAATCCGGTCAGAAGGTTCACGGTTGCGAGGCTGACAATGGCTAATGGATCCGCGGCAGCCGCGGCGGCTCATCGCCGTTTGCTCGAAGAGGAGGAAGAAATGACGCATTATTCCGCCCAGGACCTGGCCGGCGAATGGGAATTTAAAATTGTGCGCGCCAATCTGGGGGTGTTCCGCAATCCGGCCGCGCTGGAAAAGCTGGTGAAGGAGGAAGCGCAGGCGGGATGGATCCTCCTGGAAAAGTTCGACAATACCCGGGTGAGGTTCAAGCGCCCGGTCAGCGCCCGTCAGGATGATTACCGGCTGCCGCAGGGCGCAGATCCGTACCGCACGCAGTACGGAATGAACCCGGTCTGGTTCGCGTTGATCCTTACGGGCGTCATCGTCGGCGCGAGTTTGATATTTACCTTGTTCTTCTTCATCCTGATAGCCTTGATCACCGGCATTGGTTATGCTGGAATCCGGATGTAGAAGCTACCCGCAATAATTGCTCCAAGTAGACCGAGGCGGTCTTCAAGACCGCCTCGGCCATTTGGGCGGATTGACGATTTTCCGCGCCGGGTGGTATACTTCCGCCACTCCCGCTGGCCTGTCAGCGGGAGAATTTCTGCCCCGGAACCGGGGCGACCCCCCTCGATTGGGGGGATACCTCACGCGGCGGACCCCTCCGCGCGTGCCGGACCCGCAAGGATCCGGTCTCGGAGGGGGATGAACCCGCGGTGGATAAACGCAAAGGAGCGTTATGGCTGCCAATATCTCCCTCAAGGCCCTCCTCGAGGCCGGGGTGCACTTTGGGCATCGGACCCACAAGTGGCACCCGAAAATGAAGCCCTACATCTTCACCGAACGCAACGGAGTCCACATCATTGACCTGCAACAGACGGTCTCGTCTCTGGCCGGGGCGTGCGCCCTGATCCGGGATACGGTCGCCGCGGGCGGGACGGTTCTGTTTGTCGGGACCAAGCGCCAGGCACAGGATACGATCGAGACCGAGGCCGTGCGCTGCGGGATGCCCTCTGTCACCGACCGCTGGCTGGGCGGCACGCTGACCAACTGGCGAACGTTGAAGGAACGGATTGACGAGTTGAACAAGCTGGAAAAAATGGAGACCTCAGGCGAACTGGCGCGGTTGACCAAAAAGGAAGGTCTCATCCTAACGCGGCGGATGGCGCGCCTGCGCCTGCGCCTGGGCGGCATCCGCAATATGGCCGGCCTGCCCCAATTGGTGTTCACCATCGATGTCCACCGTGAAGCCACGGCCGTGCACGAATCCAATATTCTGAAAATCCCGGTCGTTGCCCTGGTGGATACGAACTGCGATCCGTCGGGTGTGGATTATGTCATCCCCTCCAACGACGATGCGATCCGCGCGATCAAGCTGCTCACCGGAAAAATCGCCGACGCCGTTCTGGAAGGCCGCGCGCTGCGCAAGGATGATGAAGCGGAAGCCGAAGCCGAAGCGGCCGTTAAGGACGTGCCTGAGGCGGAACTCCTGAGTGAAGGCACGCTGGCGAAGGTGAAGGCCTCCGCGGATGCGGAACCCGGCGTCGCCCCGGC
>CAZYSF010000397.1:0-5293 GCA_964649635.1 uncultured Anaerolineales bacterium
CGAGCCTCACCCGCATGCCTTCCCCGCCGGAGACGAGCGCCCCGTTTTCCCCGAGCGGCGTGCGCCAGCCCTCCGGCAGGCTCGCGAGGATCGGATTCAGCCCCGTCTGGGCCACGACGGCTTCAAGCCCGCCTGCCCCGCCCGAATCGTCCAACCCGTACGTCAGGTTGCCGCCCATCGGCTGATTCCAGATCTGCACGGCCGGGTCCACCCACGCGGTTTCGCGCCGCAGCTGTGCGAGGCGCCGCCCGTCCAGCGGTTGCCCATCGACGGCGACCCGCCCCGCGGACGCCCGATGCCACCCGAGCAAAAGCCCCACGAGACTCGATTTCCCCGCGCCGGACGGACCCACGACGGCCGCGTGCGTTCCTGCGGGAATGGAAAGGGTGATGCCATGCAGGATCTCATGCCGGCTTACTCGAAGGTCCACTCCCTGCCAGTCGACGGCAACCCCGCACGGGACACAGCCTGATTCTTCAACCGCGATGGGCACCGTCCGTCCGCGGATGTCCTCGTCCTCGGGAGCTTCCAGCGGTTCAAAGAGACGAATCAGGATGTTGCGGAAGAGCGGGTATTGCTGCACGCATTGGGCGAATACCTGCCCCATCGCGGGAAGGCTCAGGGCAAGGAACGCGATGAGCAGAAGGGTTGCCGGGTCCAAACCGGAGTTCGCCTGGCGGAAAATCACAACTATGGCCAGGCCCGTCCCCAGAAGGAACTGCCCGATCTCTCCCGCGAGCGCGATCCCCAGACGCTCGCGGCCGGCTTTGGCCCATTCCTGCAGGAGCGCGGCATGGGAGCGGCGGATGGGGCTCTCGGCATGATGGGCCCGGATCGGCGCGAGCCCGATAAGACCGTCGAGGAAAAACCGGCCGAGCGCTCCGGTATGGGTGCGCACGCGCATGTCCCGCTCGGCAAGGAAGGGAAGGACGGCCAGCGGGACGGCGACGGCGGCGAGACCGGCCAGCAGCGTGAATCCAGCGGAGCCCGGCGCCAACCAGATCAATCCCAAGGCGGTGAATGTCAGCCCGGAGAGCGCCAGCACGGCTTGCCCGCCGACGAACACCATATCCCGAACCTTATGAAGACTGTGGCTGCGTTCGGCCATGTCGGAAACCAGACGGCTGTGGAAATACCGGTCCGCGATCCGCGGGATTTTCCGCAGCAGCAGAGTCCGCACCTGCGATTCCAGGGATCTGCCCAGTCGCATTAATCCGAGAAGGTTCCCGAGATTCAGGAGAAGCATCAAAAAGAGGAAGATCAGGATGGCGGCCAGCGCCGCCGCACGGTTTTCCGGCGCGGCAAAGAGAGTGCCGAGCCCAAGCGTATCGCGGAACAGGAGCGATTCAATAAAAACCGCCAACCCCCGCACGGATAACCCGGCCAGCAAAAGGATAATCGCCAGGCGGCGGGTGGAAGACAACAGGGGAAACAGCTTGCGCTCCAGGCGGACGGATTTTTCCGCGCGCGCGGCGGCCAATCCGGGCGCCGCGTCCGGGACCGGCGCGCCGTCCGGACCGGCATCTGTGCGCCGGCCGAGGACACGGACGAGGACCGCTCCCCGCAGCAGCAATGACTCGGGATCTTCGGGCGCCGGCCACACGGACCAATGATGGCGCGGAAGGAAGCTCTTCTCCGGCGTCTCCGCGGCGCGCCCCATTTCAAACAAATGCCGGGTCATCCGGGCGGATTCGGAACCGCGCCGGAGTCCCGCTGAACCGGCCATGGCCCCGGTCATGCGCACGGCGGCGTCGAGCGCCGCCATGGATTTCCAGCCCGGATCGGCGCGCGCCGTTCCGATCAGATCCGAAATCACCGGCGGTTCGATGCGGCATGCGCGCATCCGGGCCCGCAGCGCGCCGAGAAAATCCTCGGTCCCGGCCCATTCGCGCCAGCCGGAGGCCGGAACCGCTTGTTCGTGAACGAAGACATCCTGAAGAAAACGCCGGCAACCGAACCAGCGCCTCCCCACGGCCGGATCCATCACTTGCAGCCAGGGGCCGGCCTTCCGCCAGACGACTACGAAGTGGGTCAAGCCATTGGGCAGCACGACCACAACGATGGCCGGCAACGTCCGGGCTTCGCGCAGCAGAAGGTGGTCGGCGGGAACCATGATCTGCTCCGCCTCCAATCCAAGCGCGAGCGCGGATTCCTCGAGCATGTCGATCGAAGTGCCGTCGATATCGGTCTGGCAGGCTTCGCGCAGGCGGCCATACCCAACCGGGAGCCCGAATCCATCCAGGAGGGCTTTTAGCGAGGCGGGGCCGCAATCCAGCGTTGAACTCTGGACGATTTCAGAAATTAGGAATCTGCGGCCCGGGGAACGGAGCATAACTTTTCGTTTCCTTCAGGTAGCATTTGCCCGAATGCGGACAGGCAATGCGGGAGTTTAATCCATTTTCAACGGCGTGGCGGAATAAAAAGCGGGGCAAAGCTTAATCCACCTTGCCCCGTTCCGAAACCTTTTGGAAAGGACTGCCTTTCAGCGCCCGTTAATCCCCCCCGAACTTGATTGCACCGGATGTGACAGCCGTCTTCGCATCCATCGGATCGATTGGTTGGATCGAATCCTCGAAGCCTGCTAATTGGCGCCGAACATGATCAGGCCGGATTTAATTTTCGTCTTTGCTTTCATGGGGATCTCCTTGGATTCAGGCAAAAGTCCCGGATTTCTTAATTGGCCCCGAACATGATCACGCCGGATTTGACATTCGTCTTCGCCTTCATCGAATCTCCTTTCCCATCAGATTTGCATGGATTCAAGTTGCGCCGAACATAATCACGCCGGATTTGACATTCGTCTTCGCCTTCATGGAATCTCCTTTCCCATCAGATTTGAACGAATTTAAGTGGCGCCGAACAAGATCACGCCGGATTGGATTTTTGTTTTTGTCTTCATGGGATCTCCCTGTTCGCCGGGTTGAGGTAACAAAAATTAGTTGGCGTAAAACATGATAACGCCGGATTTGACATTCGTCTTCGCCTTCATGGGGGTTTCCTTTGCTCCAAGAATTTTTTAGGTCCTGGTTAATGGGCGCTGAATATAATCATGCCGGATTTGACATTCGTCTTCGCCTTCATCGAATCTCCTCCCGGGCGGGCAATCGCCTGCACATCCATTAATGGGCGCGGAACAGAATCACGCCGGATTTTACGTTTGTCTTTGCTTTCATGGGATCTCCCTGGGTCTCAGGCTGAGGTTCGACGGATTAGTTGGCGTGAAACATGATAACGCCGGATTTTACTTTCGTCTTTGCCTTCATGGGATCTCCTTGCTCCTGGCACCTTAATGGGCGCTAAACATGATCATGCCGGATTTGATGCTCGTCTTTGTCTTCATAGGATCTCCTTCCGTGCGGGCAAATGCCTGCACATCCATCAATGGGCGTGGAACATAATCATGCCGGATGCCACGTTTGTCTTCGTCTTCATGGTTTCTCCAAGCTCATGGCACCCTAGTGACCGCCGAACATGATAAAGCCGGATTTTACGTTCGTCTTTGCCTTCATGGGATCTCCTTGTGCATCATGTATTTGCCGCGAGATTTATTAAGTGGCGCCGAACATGATCATGCCGGACTTTACGTTCGTCTTTGCTTTCATGAGGTCTCCTTGCGCAGGCAGAAGCTTCGCGATTTTTTAAGTGGCGCCGAACATGATCATGCCGGACTTAATTTTCGTCTTTGCTTTCATGGGGTCTCCTTGTGCGTCATGTTTATGCCCGCGAGACTTATCAATTGGCGCCGAACAGGATCACACCGGATTTTACATTTGTCTTCGCTTTCATGGGATCTCCTTAGGCAGGCGGAACTTCGGGATTTTTAGGTGGCGCCGAACATGATCAGGCCGGATTTGATTTTCGTCTTTGCCTTCATGGAACCTCCTTCCCTCCCGAATGTGTTATTTCTTTCGGTCTTGCGCTTGAGAGAAGACGGCGCTCCGATTATTCGAGCTTCCATCCTCTCGTTTAGATTGATTGTGAAAAAAGTTACATTGTGGGACCCGGCCGAATAAGTCCAAGTTATTATATATCCAATCGTGATCTAGGCAACCAAGAAATTGATACTACGTACTTTAAAAAACCGCTAAAAAGATGGATGGTTTTCCATTCGGTTTTTGGACCCCAATAAAATCGCCGGCTATTTCCCAGGAAAACCTTACTATTGCTTTCCGTGGCTCCGGCAAGGTGCGGTCCAATGCGGATTCTTATGGATCCGGGAGGGGCCTCAGACCACGCGGACGTTCGAGCCGGATGGGGTCTTGGTCACTTCGATCCGGGCGGGGAAGGCGTCACGCAGTTCGTCGAGGTGGGTGATGACGAGGATGCGGTCGAAATCGTTCTGGATGGATTGGATAGCGGCGACGAGCCGCTCGCGCCCGGCCGAATCCTGGGTGCCGAACCCCTCGTCGATGAAGAGCGCGCGCAGTTGCGCGCCCGAGCGGCGGGCGAGAAGTTTTGAGAGCGCGATGCGGACGGCGAAATTGATCCGGAACGCCTCGCCGCCCGAATACATCTCGTAGGCGCGGGTGCCGAGTTCGTCGGATATTTTCAGTTCGAGCGTGTCGCGCGCCTCGCCGGTTTTGGTCTCGCGCTGGGTTTCCATGCGCAAGCGCATCCGCCCGTCGCTCATTTCCGATAGGAGCCGGTTGGCCTCCAGTTCGAGCTCGGGGACAACCGTTTCGATGATCATGGTCGGCACGCCGCGCTTGCCGAACGCCTCGCGCAGATCCTCCAGGACCGAGAGGCGAAGCCTGAGCGCTTCCAATTCCGAGGCGCCGGCATCCCGCTGGCGGGCGATCTCCTCCAGCGCGGCGAGAATCTGGCGCGCGCCGCCCACCCGCTCGTCGGCCAGGCGCTTGGCCAGGCGCGCATCCTCGAGGCGGCGGCGCAGGCTTTCGGAATCCGTCCGCTCCGCGCCGGCTTTGCCGAGCTGATCCTGGATCTTCTTCGCGGAGGCCGTTTCCTCGAGCAGCGCCTTCTGCCAGCGCGCTACGCGCTCCTGGGCGGCGGGAATCTTCGCCTGGGCGGCCTGCGCCGTTTTGAGCGCGGATTCCGCTTCGGCGAGATTTCTTTCCAGCGCGGGAAGCGTTTGCAGAGCGGCCTGGATCGCGGCGGCATCCTTTTGAACCGCCTCCAGTTCGGCGGCGAGGTCCTTGAGCCGCGCGGCGTTGGATTTGTATTTCACGCGGCGGCTATCGATTTCTCCGCGTAGCTCCGCCATCACGCGCTTGCGGTGGGCGGGGGTGAGCGGCTGGCCGCAGGTCGGGCATTCGGGCGCGGTCGAGGTCTCGAG
>CAZYSF010000398.1:0-2152 GCA_964649635.1 uncultured Anaerolineales bacterium
CATTTGAGGAGATGACGCTTGCCCTGTCGACCCTCACCAGCCTGGCGGAGAATAATGAGATTCTGGAAATGGCATCGCTGGTGCTGGATAAATTATTCTTCACCCTCGCCGTCAATTCCTTTCAAGGCGTCTTCGGCTCCACCCATGCCCGGGCGTCCGCCGCGGATATCAAAACGGGGTATCGCCAACCCACGTCCGGCATCACCCGCCTGCTGTGGGGAATGGGCATCTTCAACGGGCATATCTCCGGTTCCGTGGGACTGGCCTGCTCCACGTACGAGCTGCCGCCCCTCCTCGCCGCCATTGCCGCGGACAGGATGGATGCGATGTGGAGTAATGAGCAACAGGCGGGGGGGGAGGGGACCGGCGATGCCGTCCATAAAGCAACGTATAAGACTCCGGATGGCATGCTGGCCTCCGCGCAGGATTGGCATCCGGGCGAACCGGGCAGCCGGGAGCACATCTGGCAGGCAACGCTCAGCCCGATGGCGACCGTTTTCACCACCCATCCGGGGTGCGCCTCGGAAAGCGACGGCCGCCGTCCGGATGGTTGGAGCGGCAACGCCGTCCTGCCGCGTGTGGCGCAATGGAAAGACCTGCTGATCGCCATTTATCAATTTCCGGAGGACGACCGGATGGGCTTTACGCACGCGTATTTCCCCGTGCATGCCATGGATGAATACGAGATCCGGGACGGTTGGGTCTTCGGCAAAGCCGGCGACGGGTACATAGCCCTGGCGGCCGCGCGGGGAATGGAATTTCAAACCGGCGGCGACAACGCCTTCCGGGAACTGCGTTCAGGCGGGTCGCCCAACGTTTGGCTTTGCCAGATGGGGCGGGCCGCGCTGGATGGTTCGTTCAAGGAGTTTGTGGAGAAGATCCTCAAGCTGCAGGTGCAATTCGACGGCGCGCAGGTGGAGATAACCGGGTTGCGCGGCGATCACCTGAGTTTCGGCTGGCAATTCCCGCTGCTGGTCAACGGCCAGGAACAATCGCTTCGTGGAATTAACCATTACGACAATCCGTACTGCACCTGCGCCATGGAAGCGCCGGAGATGGAAATCCGGCATGGGCAGGACGCGCTCCGGCTGCATTTTAATGAAGAATAGGAGAAAAATACCACGAAGACGCGAAGACACTAAGAAAATGTACTAAATTAAAACCTCTGTAAAAGGGTGTCAAGCTGAGGGCCCGCCCCCCGAGCGATGAGCTCCGATGCGAAGCATTCGCGCGTGGGGGAAGCGAAGCATCTGATTCTGCGTTTCTAGACCCTTCGCTACGCTCAGGGTGACATTTTCAGAGGTTTCAAATTTCTATACATCGCGCCTTCTTATATAGACAGTGCTGGTATATCTGGCGGGTGGCGTTCCGGCAATAGTAGAGCGCAGGGTCGAATAACCTTATAAGCAATGCCCGGAATGCCCATAAAGATCAGAGGGGCATTCCGGGCTTTTTTATTGCGTTGAGGTGCGGCGCTATTTAATTTCCGCCGCCAGATTCTGGAAAACGTCCATCCACGAGTCCACTCCCCCCTCATCAAAACCGAAGCGGACGATGATCACGTTTGTTTGCGGGGAAACGTAGATCCACTGGCCCAGATGACCCAGCGCCGCGTAATCGTAGCCGCCGTCCGGATGCGTTCGCCCCCACCACATGTATTTGTAATAGCCGTTCGCGTCCCTCCAATCGGAATCTGAGTGCCAGGTTCGGTGGTCATTCGGATCCGGGGCGGTGGATCGGGCAACCCATTCCGGTGAGATCACCCGCGTGCCGTCCCAATCGCCGTTCCGGAGGAAAAGTCTCCCGAACTTGGCGAAGTCGATGGCGCGCGCGTTGATGCCGGATTGCATCTGTTCGAATCCGCTTTCCTCGCTGTCGAGGCTCCATGAGGCCGGGTATTCCATCCCCACCGGCTTCCAGATCTTTTCCTGCAGGAATTCGGAAGCCGTCCGCCCGGTGGTTCGTTCCAGAATCAAACCCAGGAGCAGCGGATGGTAATTGTTGTAGTTGAATTCCGTTCCGGGGGCTTTGCCGTCGGGCAGGACGCGCAGCGCCAGATCGCGAAGGTTTGGATAGGTGTACGTCAGGCCGCTGTCCGTGAATTGGGTGATTTGCGCCAGCGGAGAGACCTCTTCGTCCTCGAGATAGCGGA
>CAZYSF010000399.1:0-2402 GCA_964649635.1 uncultured Anaerolineales bacterium
AACAGGAAAACCAATCCCAGAAGGAAGAGCGGTTCCAATAGAATTGGGGGCGCATAGGCCCATCCGATCCTCCGGGTGCTGCGGATGATCTGGGTTTGAATTTCCGCAAGGGCGAGTAACGGAATCAGCAGCGAACCCAACACTATCGTCACGGTACTGGATTCGATCGGGCGGGCGCTCAACAGGAGCAGAGTACTAACACCGGCGAGCAGAATTCCGACCGATAAAACAAGCCCCCGACTCCAACGGATGATCCCCCGTAGACGTTGCCAATTCGACTGGGCGAGGTATTCGGGGACGAAGCGTATGATCGCAAAATCCAATCCCAACAGAGCGCCGATCATGAATACCTGAGCCCAGGTTATCAGGTAAGAGTAAATGCCATAGTTGTTGACACCAAGCCACCGCGCCAGCAGGATCTGCGCGATATACCCAATCCCGTTCCCGGCTACCTGAATAGCGAGGCCGATGCTCGCTCCACGTATGAGTATGCCCACCAGATCTATTGAACCAAATCGGGCAGCGAGGAGGGAAGCGATCCTGGCTTTCATTATCGGCGGGAGACTTCCGATGGCACGGAATCGGCCTTCCGCATGACTTTAATTAAAATGGAATCGCACATTGTGGGGAAGAAACGCTGTATGATCCGGTCTACAACCCCCAAAACGCGTGTGAATAGCGAGATCGGCTCGCCGATGGCGTACCCTTGCAACTTCTGGATCCTGAGACCGTACAAATCCACCAATTCCGACAGCGCTTTCCATGTGAAAACGCGGATATGGCCGGACATAATCCCCCGCGGAGCACGGGGATTCCCAACGATGAATATCGAACTGACCTCGGTGTCGAACGGCTGCCATCCCAACAGCAAAGCTATTCGGTTGCGCCAGGAAGCCAAATTGGGAGTGGTGATAACCGCGTATCCGGAAGGCTTAAGCAGCCGGGTAATTTCCTTGAGCAACAAATCCGGCGAGAATAGGTGCTCGATGATTTCTCCGGCGTGGATGCAATCGAATGAGGCATCAGCGAATGGAATCGATGCCTTTTGATTGAGGTCGAACGCAACGACCGGGATGCCCTTCCGTTCCGCTTCGGTGAGTGCCTGTCCTTCGAAATCCACGCCGACGGTAAACTCCGCGTCAAGGTATCTCCTGAGCGCGATAGTCTTCTCACCGTCGTGGCAGGCAATATCTAAAAACGCCCCGCCGCTGTTCGGGTCGAACAACGGTATGACGGCATTCAACTTTCGGATCGTGCTCCGGGTGGCGTGGACCGGGGGCCGATCGTAGAAATCACGGATGACGGAAAAGGCCATGGAACTCCTCCGCTTTAATCAGTGTCCGGTCTACCCGAGAGGATCCGTTCGTATCGCTTTGCCAATCGCGGCAGGTCGTATTCCATAATCGACGCCGGACGGCTGCGCGGCATTCGGCGCGCATGTCGAATTCCTTCGGCCAGAGCATTTGAGCCGTCTTCCACCGTAACCACGTTTGGAAATTGCATCCGGCGGACTTCCTCCAAATCGGTGCAAACCGTCGGTAATCCTGCCGCCGCATAAAAAAGAAGGCGCATCGGGCTGGCTGCATCCGCCGCCGGTGATTTCCGATATGGGCAAAGCCCGATATCGAAAGCGCAGACGACGTCCGCAGCGTCGAAAATGGGAGATTCCTCCAGGAATTCTACACTGGTTAATCGTTTTTTCAATGAGTACTTTTTAGCTAGGGGAATGGCTGATCCGCGGCCGGCTATGACAAAATGAAAATTCTCCTGCGAAAGCATTTCGGCTGCATCCAGCACCTTGATCAGTTCTTCCGCCTTATCGTGATTGCCGAGCATCCCGATAATTGTGCCCTTTGCATTCCATGTCCTTCGCAATCGATCGCCGTCGGCGTTCTGGAAACGTGCCAAGTCCACGCCGTTGGGTATGAAATCGACCGGGCGCGTGGTCCGGGAACGCGCGCGTTCGGCCAGAACTGAACTGGCCGCGACAACGACGTCGGCACATTGGAGGTAGGCGTTTTCCGTTCGGAGGATTTCTTCTGCGTACGCCGGATTGCGTCCGGATTGCATCCAGTAGGCCACGTTGTCGTCGAACCAGTCGAACACCAGGCGGGGCGCTTTGGGGGGCGGAACGACAAACGTACCTACGACAGCATCAATGCGGTAAACATTTATCAGGCTGGCCACTAACCTCGAAAATATGCTTTGATTCCACAGGCGGAGACGAGTCGCGAACAGCGCCGGGGAGATCCGCGGGACGCCGTGGATGGTAAGATTTCCCTCCCGCGTGGTTCTATACCGGAAATTGTTCGCGTAGCGGAGGGAGAAATAATCCCGCGGCGATGAAAAATCGGCTACATAATCCGTGACATGAATTTCGTGATTCTCTGCCAGCGCCCGGC
>CAZYSF010000400.1:0-3047 GCA_964649635.1 uncultured Anaerolineales bacterium
CTGTACTGGATGAAAAACCAGATCTCGACCAGGTACATCCCCGCCAGCAGGAAGAAGTGCCGCGTCCGGCGCGCAAGCAAAGAAAACAATCCGATGATGCCCAGCCCGATCCCGATCAGCCCGAATTGCTGATTGAGCAGATCCAGGTAGATCACCAGGCGGTCGGGCAGGGCGGTGAGGGGGAAGGCAAATTTAAAATTGGGGAATGCGCCAAGCGTGTAGTTGTAAATCCCCGCCAGCGTGATCGGGGCGCTGCGCAGCATCGCGCGGTCGATCAGCGTGCCGGCCTGAAGCGGCAGCCAGAGGAATTGCGCCACGCCGATCGCAAACCCCAGCAGCCCGAGTACGGCGACCGAGAGAAGAGATCGAACAGGGCGTGGCGTATCGTTGCGAGCAACCCCATTCGCTACGCCAAGGGGAAACTCCGGGAGCGAAGCAATCTCCCGCTTCGACAAAGCGGGAGATTGCTTCGTCGCTTCGCTTCTCGCAACGGCATCTGAAATATTTTCAGGCTCGCCGCCATGCCTGTCGACAGGTTCAAACAGGCAAAGCAGTATGAAGAGGATAAACGCCGGCGCAAAACCCAGATCTGAAAGGTGCAGGCCGAGCGAGAGGCCGAAGGACAGCGCGAAGAGGAAGAAATCCGGGCCCCGGCGGGTGCGTTCCCAGCGCAGCAGCGCGATCAGCGTGAGCACGATCCCGGCCGCGTTCGGCGCGTACACTTCGGCGATCAGGCTCTGGGCCCAAAACGTTTTGGAAAATGCGAGAAGGAGCGCGGGAAGCGCTGCCGCCGCCCGGCGCCAAAGGAGAGGGATGCTGTCCGGGAGGATGCGGGCCAGGATCCAGTACACACCCGCCGCCGCAAGCGCCCCCGTTACGGCCGACATCAGGTTGATGCGGTAGGCTACGTCGCCGAGCGGCACCAGGCGGCTGAAAAGAAATCCCAACCAGGTGTAGAGCGGGTATCCGGGCGAATGCGCCAGCCCGAGGACGTAGGGAACGGTGGCCAGCTCGCTGCCGTCGGGGCTCAGGTAGGAAAGCGACGGGGTGAGGGTTCGCGCGTAGACGGCCAGTACGGCGAGGAAAATGGCAAGGGCGAGGAAGCGGTCGGTGCGGGTCATGGCATTGGTTTCTTTGAGATATTCTATGGGGAGAGGCGGGGGATGTCTATGGATGTTAGGAAACCCTTTTAAAAAATCATAAGTGTTTCATAAATAATTAACAATTGGGATCGAGATTTAACGCGGTCGACCTGACGGCCTTCCCCGCCCCTGTTCTCCCAGCCTCCCTGCTTGTGGAATGGAAGGGAGCCCGGGAGAATGGGGGAGCGACGATTTGCCTTTCTACACATTCCAGATAATTGCTTTCCTTATTCCCCTCAAGGTTTGACAAAGTGGATTATCGGATCCCTCAGACATGTTCCGACATCCGGATCGATTATTTTATAACCATATTTTTCCAACATTGAGCAAGTCCGGTTGATGCCCGCATGGTGCCACCTGCCGGGTTTCCTGCTTCTTTCCGCATCCTCTATGTTCAACAACTTGTCTTTTTTAAAAAGGTATTTCCATTTCAGCGGAGTATAAAGAAATTCTCCCAAAACCGCCCGCCAAATGCTCAGCCGGTCCGGATCGGAGACGGCGCGGTTGTATTTATCAAAATCCGCGATCATCCAAAAACAATTACTGCCGCGCTTGAGTTTCGGAAATATATTTTTCGCATATTCCTCGATGCCTTTAAAAGAGACGTGGCACAAACAGCCGAATGAGAACATGTATGTAAAATGCCTCTCCGGAAGCATGCGGCAGTGAAAATCCTCAACCTGGAAGTATTTGACGTGCTTCGGGCAACCAAGGTACTCAAAGAAGTGGTTGAACTCTTCGGAGAGGGCGTCCAGCGCGTAGATTTCTCTGGCGGGCAAAAGGGCTTTCGTCCAGGCGCCTCGTCCCGGCCCGAGTTCCAACGCCACCGTGTCTTTATGGATGTATGGCTTTATGCAGCGCAGGTAGGTCGCATGAAGGACGCTAATATATCCGATCCGGCCATACGTGGAATGGGCCAGTGGATCCAACGGATCACCTTCGAAATATCCACCGCCCCAGATTCGTGGGAACGCCTTTACTTCATCAGACAGCTTCTTGCTCATCCTCGCTCCATGCCGCACAAACTAAGAAGCAAACAACCGAAAAGAGCCCCCCTTTACCGGAAACGATGCTTCGTATTTCTCTGCGAAACGGGATCCATTAAGGTTCCAAGCCAATCCCCTTGCCAGAAATCAATGGGACCAGGAAAGGAGAGAGAATGTGTTGAGATCGCCGCAATGCCCCGCCCCGGGGATATCCATTGCGCTGCGTGTAACGAATTGCTTTTTACCATTCCCGGAATTCCGATATTACCGGTGTGTCCGTCGGAATTCCCAGAAAAGGTGTCATGGGGTAGACGGCGGCCGAATATTTATTCTATCGACTTAATCTCCGCCATAACTTTTTCAACCACCAAATGTGCATACGGTGAACCGCAATGCACATTTCCGTCAGACATTCCCGGCTTCAGAACGCCGTTGGAATCCTGGAAGGACTCAAATGGATTAAGGAACGAGAATCCGCGTTCGCGGGAATATTTTTCCAGGGCGTTATTCAACAGGGTGCGGGCGTTCACCCATTCCGCAAGCGTTCCCCTGCTGGGAATTTCTAACTTTAATTGCTGGTCGGTCGGGGGAATCACCGCCAGGATTACCGGCCGCAGGCCGCCGATTTCCGCTCCGATCTCCGCTACCGAGCGCAAATAATTGCGCGCTAATAAATCGATGATTTCCTCCACCGGCGCGCCCTGCAGATCCCGCTGTTTGATGAGGTGGTTGCTTACGTCGATCGCCCCCAAGCACCAGATCAAGGCATCCCCGCGGACGACGCCCAATTCCTTCAGGGAAAGCGCATTTCGGCCGTCACGGGAGATACGGTACATGGTCACCGGGCCGAGATAGCACACCCTGATCCTCGGGTCCGCGCCGAAATTGAACTTGGCGTGGCTGTCGCCGATGGCATACA
>CAZYSF010000401.1:0-2762 GCA_964649635.1 uncultured Anaerolineales bacterium
CGGCAGCGCCTTTGCCGGATTGAGCGCCAACAACGCCTTTTACAACCTGACGGGCAGTTTTGCGATGCTGTTTGCCCGTTACTGGCTGGCTTTACCCATCCTGGCATTGGCTGGCTCGCTGGTACGGAAGAAAAAGGTGCCCGAGAGCGCCGGCACCCTGCCTACCCACACGCCGCTCTTCATCGCCTGGCTGATCGCCGTGATCGTCATCGTCGGCGCGCTGAGCTTTATTCCCGCGCTTTCCCTGGGACCGATTGTGGAACAACTCATGCTGGGACATTGACCCTATGACCACTCAAATCAAACATCGCGACACGCGGAATTTCGCCCTCTACCGGCGCGCGGTTCTGGATTCCTTCGTCAAGCTGGATCCGCGCAGGGAAATCCGCAACCCGGTCATGTTCGTGGTCGAGATCGGCAGCGTCCTGACCACGCTGTTGTGGGCGCAGGCAGCCGCCGGACATGGGGAAGCGCCGGCGGGATTCATCGGCGCGGTCTCGCTCTGGCTGTGGTTCACCGTGCTGTTCGCCAACTTTTCCGAGGCGCTGGCCGAAGGGCGCGGCAAAGCCCAGGCCGAAGCCCTGCGGCGCACCCGCAAGGAAACGATCGCCCGGAAGCTCTGCGCCCCGCGGCGCGACGCCCGCTGCGAAGAAGTGCGATCCACGAATTTGCGCAAAGGCGACCTGATCCTGGTTGAAACGGGCGACCTCATTCCGGTCGACGGCGAGATCCTCGAGGGCATCGCCTCGGTCGACGAGAGCGCGGTGACGGGCGAAAGCGCGCCGGTGATCCGCGAATCCGGCGGCGACCGCAGCGCCGTCACCGGCGGCACGCGCCTGCTATCCGACTGGCTGATCGTACGCGTCACGACCGATCCGGGCGAAGGTTTCCTGGACCGGATGATCGGGCTGGTGGAAGGCGCCAAGCGCCAGAAGACTCCCAACGAGATCGCGCTCAACATCCTGCTGGCCGGCTTCACCATCATCTTTCTGGTCGTATGCGCCACGCTGCTGCCCTATTCGCTCTACAGCGTCCGCGCGGCCGGCCAGGGCGTGCCGGTCACCGTCACGGTGCTGACGGCGCTGCTGGTTTGCCTGATCCCGACGACGATCGGCGGCCTGCTCTCGGCGATCGGCATCGCCGGGATGGACCGCATGATCCAGCGCAACGTGATCGCGATGTCGGGGCGGGCGGTGGAAGCCGCCGGCGACGTGGACGTGCTGCTCCTGGACAAGACCGGCACGATCACGCTGGGCAACCGCCAGGCGGTCGATTTCATTCCAGTCGGCATAATCCCTCCCGGCGAACTGGCCGAGGCCGCCCAGCTTTCCTCGCTGGCCGATGAGACTCCCGAAGGCCGCAGCATCGTCGTCCTGGCCAAGGAAAAATTCGGCCTGCGCGGGAGGGTGGTCGGCATTCCGGAGCAACCGGAAGCCCTGCCCGAGAGCGCGGCCGGCGATCCCGCGAGAGCCGCCGCACCGATGCACTTCATCCCCTTTACCGCCCAAAGCCGGATGAGCGGGGTGGATATCGACGGCACGAGCATCCGCAAAGGGGCGCCGGATTCCATGTACGCGTTGATTTCGGATGCCGGCAAACTTATTCCTCCCGGATTGAAGGAAGCCGTCGACGGAGTCGCCCGCGGCGGCGGAACGCCGCTGGTGGTGACGCGCAACGGGGACGCCCTGGGCGTGATCCACCTGAAGGACATCGTCAAGGGCGGGATCCGCGAGCGGTTCGCGCAATTGCGGAAGATGGGGATCAAGACCATCATGATCACCGGCGATAACGCGCTGACGGCCGCGGCAATCGCGGCGGAGGCGGGCGTGGATGATTTCCTGGCGCAGGCCACCCCCGAGACCAAGCTTAAACTGATCCGCGATTCCCAGGCCGGAGGCCGGCTGGTGGCGATGACGGGCGACGGCACCAACGACGCCCCGGCCCTGGCCCAGGCCGACGTGGCCGTGGCGATGAACACCGGCACCCAGCCTGCGCGCGAAGCCGCCAATATGGTCGACCTGGACAGCAACCCCACCAAGCTGATCGAGATCGTGGAAATCGGCAAGCAGCTGCTGATGACCCGCGGCGCGCTGGCCACCTTCAGCATCGCCAACGACGTCTCGAAATACTTCGCGATCATCCCGGCGGCGTTCGCCTCGACCTATCCGGCGCTGGGCGCGTTGAACCTCATGGGGTTGACCACGCCGCAAAGCGCCATCCTTTCGGCGGTGATCTTCAACGCGTTGATCATCATCGCGCTTATTCCGCTCGCGCTGCGGGGAGTGCCGTACCGCGCGGTGGGCGCAGCCCAGCTGCTGCGCGACAATCTGCTCCTGTACGGCGTCGGCGGTTTGATCGCGCCGTTTATCGGAATCAAATTGATCGACATGCTGCTGGCGGCGCTGCATTTGGTTTAGAAGATCGCAGAAAAATCCATGTATGTCATTGCGAGCCTGCCCCCGCGGAGCAAGACTGCTCGCCTTTGCTCCATGAGCAGTTTTGATTGCGAAGCGGGGGGAGCGAAGCGACCCCGGCCTACCCCAACCGGGGCAGGCGAAGCAATCTCCGGTTTTCGGCGAATAGAAGAAGATTGCTTCGCTCCCTTCGGTCGCTCGTAATGACAGAGCCCGACATCCGAGAAGAAATGATCGACCGATGGAGGTCCGCCATGAAGACAAATCGATTTTCGTCATTTTCCCGATTGTTGGTCCACAGCCTGTCGGCCGTTTTAGCGGTCGGCGCCACCACCGTGCCGCTGGCGC
>CAZYSF010000402.1:0-6211 GCA_964649635.1 uncultured Anaerolineales bacterium
ACACGATCCGCTGGATCCGCGAGGCCCAGGCCGAGATGCTGGAGATACTGGCCCGCGCGCAGAACGCGGCCGGGTACCGCGCGGGCATGGCGGATGTGTTTGCGCTCGCGCGCGGGAAGCTGGCCGACCTGCGGCGCGGCGCGGTCCCGCCGCGACAGCTTGCCATCCTGCACCGGATCTCGCATCCGCCGGAGGAGTACCGCGCGAATTTGCCGGTGGCGCTGGCGGCGCGCGAGCTGGCGGCGAGCGGGGTGCACCTGGCGCCGGGGGAAGCGGTCGAGTTCGTCCTCACGCTGGGGGGCGGGGCGCGGCCCTACGACATCTGGCGCGAAACGGACGTGCCGGATGCCGCCCGCTACCGCGAACTCTTCCTGCGCATGCTCGAAAGCCTGGCCGTCCCGGCCGGATACGACCGCGCGGGGATCCTCGCCGAGCTCGACGGCATCCGCCAGGATCCGCTGCCGGGGATGGCGGGGGTCAGCGTTCGCGGGTTGATTTCCGCCTTAAAAGATCAGCGCGATACCCGCCAAGACCATGTGGGTATGACGGACCGCGTCGGTCTGGAGATGCTGTGAAGACCGCCTCGGACTGTGCGGGTTCATCCGTCCGCTTCCGGCGGCCGTGCATGAAGATACGCTGCGAGAAATAAAACGGCCAGGAGGATCTGGAGCCCCAGCATCGGGAGGAGGCGGGCAACTTCAATCAGCCCGCTTGCCGCCGCATACACGCTCGCGCCGATCATCCCGACGATGACCGGAAGGAGTGTCATCACGATCACTCCCTTTCGTTCAACCGGCTCGCGGTCCGCCCAGAGGAGCAACACCGTCCAGCCCGCCATGAGCGATGCGCCCACATACATGGCATAGCGGTATTCAGGCCCGGGATGGAAACCGGATAAGCCGAACAGCGCGGCGCCGAATGTGGGAAAGAGCATCGGAAGCAGCATCGCGGCATCCAGCACGGCGCCGGTCCGGAAGGCTGCATGCAGGAGATGGTTTCCTCGATTCATACGTTTGACCTCTTCGAATGTCCGCGGGAGATCCGGGAACTGCCGTGCGCCATCCCCGGTTTGGATTAAAGAAAAAAGTGACCGAGCAGGTCGATCAGCACCTTGCCGGCGGTTGCAAGGATCAGGGCAAGGATCAGCCCGGTTACGATAACAATGGCGTGATGCCAAAGCCGCGTGGATTTCATGCCTCCCTCCTTTCTCCTGATGTATACTATGTACGATACTGAACATAATGTTCGGATATATCCTAACGGGCTTTTTCGCGTTGTACAGGATCAGGAGGGCCGGAATGTCCGATACCGAACAAAAAACGAAAACTGTTCCGAAAACCGGGCCGGAGGCGGAAGACCGGCGGGCTGTGCGCACGCAGCGGATGATCAAGCAGGCGCTGATGGAGCTGATGCACGATATGCGCTACGAAGACATCACCGTCCAGCACATCATCGATCGTGCCGATGTCGGGCGTTCCACTTTTTATGCGCATTATTCGGATAAGGACGAGGTGGCGAAGGAGTTCCTCGAAGGAATGATGGAATCCATCACGCGCGGGGTGAAACCCGGAGGCGAGGAGAAAAGCGCGGCCTTCCCGATCGCCGAGATGTTCCGCCACCTCAGGAGCCAGCAGTTATCCGCGCACGGGGTGTGGCAGAGCAACCGAGGCCGGGATTACCTGTTTTCGGTCGGGCAGGCGTATTGGAACCGGCGCATCGAACGCGAGTTGAGAACGCGGCTGGGGAAGGGGGGCGGATCCAAAGTTCCCTTGCCGGTTGCCGCCCAAATGGTGACCGGCGCCGCGACGGCGCTTCTGAATTGGTGGATCAAGAACAAGATGCCGTATTCCCCCGAGGAGATGCAGGATATGTTCGATCGGGTCGTGATGCCGGGGATACGGGATTTGTAGGGGCGATCCATTGGATCGCCCGGGTTTGATCTCTCCACCCGCCGCCCCCAACGGACGCGTCGGTCCCACATGACCGTGTCGGTCCCAATAACCGCGTCGGTCCCCATAACCGCGTCGGTCCCACATGACCGATTCGGTCCCCATAACCGCGTCGGTCCTTATGACCGCCTCGGTCTGGTTTCAATACACCAACCCGACCCATAAATCGTTGACATTCGTCCCCGTCGGTCCGGTGAGGATGAGATCTTCCAGGGCGGCGAAAAACGGATAAGAATTATTATGCTCGAGGTATTGCACTGGCTCCATCTCCAATCGGCGCGCGCGTTCAACCGTCTCGCCGGTGACAATCGCGCCGGCGGCATCGGTCGGCCCATCCACGCCGTCAGTTGCCAGCGTGGCGAGGGCGATATCCCGCCTTCCGTTTAGGGCGATTGCCGCCGCGAGCGCCGCCTCCAGGTTCCGCCCGCCCCTACCATCTCCGCGAATGGTCACCGTGGTTTCACCGCCGGCGATGCAGCATGCCGGTCCTCGTTTGCTCGCATCGATCAGCAGTTCGGCAAACCGTTTCCCGGCTTCCCGGGCTTCCCCCGCCCAATCGTCGGCCAGATATTCAAGCCGAAATCCAAGCCGCTCGGCGGCCGCACCCGCCGCTGCTCCCGCCTGCCGGTTCGAAGCGATGACGCGGTTTTCGACGCGAGTGGCCGAAGGAAGAGGAACCGGGACGTCAGCACAATATTGATCAAGGCTTTTTAATATCGACAGGGGAAGGACTTCGCGAAAATGATATTTTCCGAGGACGGCGTCTATTTCCTCCGATGAATACCTGCGATCTACCGTCGGACCGGAGGCGATAGTTTCCAGTGAGTTGCCGATGACGTCTGAGAGTATCAAACTTAAGACCCGCGCGGGATGCGCCCGGCGGGCCAGACCGCCGGCCTTCAGAAGCGAGAGAGGGCTGCGAATACAATTAATTTCCCGGATCGACGCTCCGGATTCCAGCAATCGGCGGTTGGTTGTCTGAAGATCCTCAAGCGGGAATCCCGGGCGGGGCAGTTCGGCAAGTGCGGAACCTCCCCCCGAAACGAGTGCCAGCACCAGGTCGGCTTCGGTGGTTTGATCGAGCAGCCGGGATATTGCCTCGCCGGCGGCAAAGCTTCCCGGAGTCGGAAGGGGATGCCCGCCCTGGATGAATTCCACGTTTTTTACGGGCTGCGCTGGAAGATCCGGCACGCTGACAACCCCGGCCGAGATCCTATCCTCAAGCATTTCCTCCGCCGCGCGCGCCATCGCCACGCCCGCTTTTCCCGCGCCGACAAGAAAAATCCGGTCTGAACAAACCATATCCTCCCGGGTGAGGAATCGCCGCACGGCCGCGGCGGGATCCGCCGCGCGCAAAGCCGCTTCGCGAAGAATTGAGAAATGAGTCCGGTGCTTGGGGAAAGAGGGTTTCATATGAGAGAATCTTCTGCGGCGTGAAGATTGTATCATCGGAGTATGAAGCTTCGCCGTTTGGATGGATTCGAGTAGTAATTATTGATACTCCGGCTGCTTCGGGTTCCCGATCCGAATGCTATAATCCCAGTCATCTGCGATGAAAAAAAGAGCCGCTCAAGCTCCCGGCAGAGGAATTTTCACCCAACCAGGCGCTCTTCCAAAGTTCCTGCTGGGGGGCATGCTTCTTGTCTGCGCGGCGGTTTACCTCTCCGCGACGGTTTGGCCGTCCATTGGCGCGCAAGGCGCCGATGTTCTGCGCGGGGTGGTTGGAGACTCCGCGGTGGCCTGGCTGGAGGGCGTGGTATTTCAGGCGCAAGATACTCTGCTAAAGGTGGAATTCTCCATGGGCGCCGAACCGGAAGCGCCCTGGGTTGTCGGATCCGCCGCGGCAACACCTCCCTCCACCATAACCTTCGGATTACCGCCGTTTGTTCTGCACACTCCCACGGTAAAAATCGTCCAGGAAAAAACAACGACCGCGGGTTCCCCTTCCCCAACAGCCACGCCGATACGCTGGCCCCCCCTTTCTGTCCCGGCAATGGGGGTGCTCGAGGGCGAGGGGGAATGGACGCCGTATATTATTACCAATCAGCGGGAGACAGTCGCCTACCGAACTTTTTTGCAGCCCGATCCGGACCGTCCCTATGCGATTGCCGCCATCGTGGCGGCCGACTTGGACAAAACCCGGCTGCATTACGTGCTCGGATTCGAAGAACCCTTCTTTGCTGATGAAGTGGATGTGGAGCGGACGGGAATTATTCCCAAAGCAGATAAACAGCCAGGGATCCTGCTGGCCGCGTTCAATGGCGGATTCCTGACCCGGCATGGGTTATTTGGAGTGATGGTCGACGGTAAAATTCTGGTGGCGATGGTCGAAGGGCTGGGAACGCTGGCGATCCATCCGGACGGCCGCGTGCGGATCGGCGTGTGGGGCGGTGATATCACTTCGCTCGAAGGGATTTCGACAATCCGGCAAAACGGTCCGATACTGATCCACGACGGCAAAATCAATCCACGGGCCTTTGAAGATTCATTGGAGTCTTGGGGGGCATCCCTGAGCGGGGATATGACTACCTGGCGGTCCGCCGTCGGGGTCAGCGGCGACGGGCGGACTTTATATTACGCGGCCGGCTGGAGCCTTAATATGCCCGCCTTGGCGCGCGCGTTGAAGACCGCCGGCGCATATTCCGCCATTCAACTGGATATTAATCATTTCTGGGTCTTGTTCACGCGGTTTGTCTTCGAGCCGGATGGTCCCAATGCGATTCCTTTGCTGGACGAAATGAAGGAAAACGTCGACCGGTATCTGTATGCCTCCTCCCGCGATTATTTCTATCTCGCATCGAAAATCCCGTAGTGCCGCAGGCTCCCGGTGACTCCCCGGACTGATTCATGAGGCTCCGAACGCATCCGGTTTTTCCGGTTTACGCGTCGCATCGCGTTCGGCCATATACAATTGAAGACCGTTGTACAGATTGTGGTACAGAACGTAGAAGGTCGGCCCGAGTGCCGCCAGCGGGGTCAGATAGGTCAACGCGATCCAAACAGTGAAGGAGTTGTTCTTCTGCCCGAGGGCTTGCGAGCCTTCATGGCGGAATTCACGGCCGCCGATCATAGCACCCAACCCGAAATTAACAACACAGATTATCAGGGAAATAAACCCGATCCAGAGCAATTGGCCGGCCGAGAATTCGGCGCTGGATTGCAGGAAAGCGGACGCGCGGGATGTGACGATGAAGAGCATGGCCAGCCAGATCGGAAACGAAAGAACCTTCCCCGGCAGAAGGAACCGCTGGATGGGGGGCAGGAACTTGCGCAGAAGAAATGCCAGGATCAACGGGACGAACATCACCTCCAGGACCGGCGGGAGGATTTCCCCGGTGGTGATGTGGACGGTGGCGCCCGCGACCCAGGGCAGGAGGAAAGGCAGGATCAGCGCGATCCCGATGTTGGTCAGCAGCACACAGGGCAGAACATAATCCACCCTTCCGCGCAAATAGGAAACGATCACCGGGGTGGCGGTGGCGGTCGGGGCGATTGCCGTTAGGAACGCGATCAGCGCCACGACCGGGTCGAACGGGCGGAAAAGGAAAAAGACCGCCAGCGGGATGGCCAGATTGGCGAGGAAGATGAGCAGCATGCTGGCATGAAAAGATTCCCGGGTGATGGTGATATCCAAAAACGCGAAAAACAGCATTCCCATCAACAGGTATGGCAGCAAACTCGCGGCCGATTCGGCTTCCGGAACCAGCGAACCCGCAATCATGGAGAGGATCAAGGCGAAGGTCCGGCCGTATAGCCGCCAGATTTTCTTCAAGAGGGAAGGTTGTGATAAGGGGCTGTTCGCCGGGTTGGCGGCCATCCGGCTATTAGATGCCCTCGGACGATGCGGCCGCGGTAAGCGCGAAAGAAGGTTGCGAACGGCGGTATCGGCACCCGGGTTGCCGCGCTCCACGGTGCCCGCTGTCCCGTCGATGCGCAGGATATCTCCGGGATAAATGCGATCGAGCGGGAGGCGGTCGATGCACGGAATCCCCGCCAGGATGCAGCCGACCGCGGTGATCGGTTCGCACTCCGCGTTTAGAATGGCGGCCGGCGCCGTCCCGGCTTTCTTCATCCGGTACAGCGTGTAGGAACCGACCGTTGAGCCTTTCCCTGTGGGAAACACCAGAACCCTTCCGGAGATGCTCCTGCCCTCCAGATCGTGGCCCTTATCCACGACGGTTCCGGTCTCCGGATCCACGCCGCCGAAAAAGGAAATCCCCATCCGGCTGACGAGCGCTTCCCCCTCCGCGGAACCGGGATGG
>CAZYSF010000403.1:0-2761 GCA_964649635.1 uncultured Anaerolineales bacterium
AGCGCTGACCGAACTGGCCCTGCCGACGGAAACGCTGCCGATCCCCACCGAGACCGTCACCCAGACGCCGACGGCGGGGACCCCCGAAACGCCGCAGACCCCTTCCGCCACCCGCGCCGCCACCCAGCCGCCGACCAGGAACGCGCCGCTGTGCGACAACTCCGTTTATGTTGCCGACGTGACCATCCCGGACGGAACCGTCCTGCAGCCGGGAGAGGGATTCGTTAAAACATGGAGCCTTCGCAACACCGGCACCTGCACCTGGTCGACCGCCTACGCCATCGATTTAACCAGCGGCGCCCGGATGGACGGCGTCATCACCTACGTACCCCAGGAAGTCAAGCCCGGGGATGCGATCGAAATATCCGTGGGGCTGTACGCGCCAACAACCTCCGGAACCCACACCGGTTATTGGCGGTTGAAGAATGCGGATGGGGTCTACTTCGGAGAATGGGTTTCCGTCAATATCGTCGTGCCGGGAAGCGCCGCAACCACGGCGGCGACACCCACCAATACATTGGTTCCAACAACGTAAACCATGAGTCCGCGGAGCGGAGAAGGCGAAAAAACATTAAAATGAATGCCGTGCCGCAAACCGCGCTTTCCCCGGGCGCAATCCGTCAACGGCGATATCCCGGGGATGTGAAAGAATAATCTGATGGGAGGGCGAAGTATGTCCCGAACCAAATTCCAAATCTGCTTTTTGCTGATCCTGGGGATTGCGGTCAGTGCCTGCGGTGCGGCCTCCGGCTCCCCGACAAATTCTCCGGAGACCTCCCTGCCCCCGACCTGGACCGATAGCGCCCCGTCTCCGGAACCCGCCCTGACCATCCAGGAGACCCCAACTCCGGAGATTGCCGCCCCGGGTGAATCCACTCTCGAACCCACTATCGAAACCTCCGGCGACGGCGGTT
This sequence comes from uncultured Anaerolineales bacterium, assembly GCA_964649635.1. Lineage (GTDB taxonomy): Bacteria > Chloroflexota > Anaerolineae > Anaerolineales > RBG-16-64-43 > JAFGKK01. Next base: position 915 of record CAZYSF010000403.1, read on the forward strand.
CGACTCCCGAGTCCACGATCGATTCCTCCGGCGCCGGCGGCCCGACCTTCGAACCCACGCTTCAAGCCTCCGGCACCCGCCCGCCCCCGGCCGGTACATCCTCCGGTCCCCGCTGCGATGATTCTCAATTTGTCGAGGATGTGACCATCCCCGACGGGACTATCGTGAAGCCGGGCGAGGAGTTTAAAAAGACTTGGCGGTTTAAAAACACCGGTGTCTGCGGATGGACAACCAAGTATGCGATCGGCTATGCCTATGGTGCGGTACTGCATGGAACCGAAACCAAGCTGACCAAATCCGTCGCCCCGGGCGTCACAGTGGATGTTACGGTCAAATTTACCGCGCCGATGATCAATTGCTGGTATGGCAGCTGGTGGAGATTAAAAAACGAGCAGGGCGACTATTTCGGGGATTTTGTCTACGTCTCCGTAATCACCTCCAACGGCATGGAAAACGGCACGCCGTATCCCACCCTGTGTGTGGGATAAACGCGGGGACTACCTCCGTCTTCCGCCGTCATTCCATCGGATATCCATGGTCCCCTGGCGGGTGAACCGCACGGGGATTTTCCAGAGCCCCCCTCCCGCGCTTTCACAGTTAATCGGATCTCCGTTCAATCGGGCATTGAATGGATTCCCGGGCAGCGCAAGCCAGAGCGCGCCTTCGGCCGCGCGCCCCACCCGCAACACGGCGCGCAGCGACGCGCGCGACGTTTTCCATTCCGCCACCTCCGCCCCCTGGGTGAAATGCAGATTCGATCCAACCAGTTGAACTGCGGGTGTTCGCGGCCGGACCGCGAGCAGGACCGATCCGTGCGGGGGAATGTCCGCAAGTTGCAGCCGCCCGCCCGCGGTTTTCATCAGCTGTTCATCCCAAAAAGAAAAAACCAGCGGCTCGCCGCTTAATCCGGTCAGCTCCCGAAGGTCGATGGACCGGCCGGCGGTGCGGTCGCCCCAGTTGAACACGCCGATCACCCACCATTTCCCGGACGCGCCCCGCATCGGGAGCACCGCGATCGAGGGCGGCGCTTCCCCGCGCCAGGCCGGGAGTTCCGCGGCGCGGTAGACCGGGGGGAAGAGCGATTGCGCCAGCCGGACGGCTCCGGGGGAAAGCGCGGCGAGATCATCCGAAAGCAGGACCATCCCGCCGGAAAGCGCGATCGCGGCGGCGAGCGAGCGGCGTTCCTCCGGCGAAAGGCGCGTCTCCGTGTCCCGCGCGAGCAGGCAATCCGGATCGTTCCACCACCAGCGCCGGTGAAGCGGCGCGCGGGCGAGCATGTTGCGGACCGAGTTCGAGGCCGCGGGCAGGGTCGGGTCGCCCAGCCCGGCCCAGGTGTGGTGGAAGAGATGCGGTTTCCAGATTGAATCAACATCCGGGCCGATCCGCATCGCGTCGAAAATGCCGATCCCCGAACCCAGGGGGCAGCCGCATCCGAGGATGTAGGTTTTTTCGCCGGCCGCGGCGCGGATCGCCTCGAGCGCTTTGCGCAGCGCCTGAGCGCGGGTTACGGTCGGGTCGGAAAGCCGCGCGCCCTTCACCGCCGGCAGGTACAGATAATCCAATTTGAGGAACGGGAACTTCCATTCCCTGACGGCGGTCCGGATCAGCAATTGGACATGGTTCAACACTTCCAGCCGGGTGACGTCGAGCGAGCGCGTCTCGCGCACCCAGGCCAGTTTGACGTTCGACATCACCCCTTCCGCCTTGCGCGCCAGCCAATCCGGATGATCCCTGGCGATCCGGGATCCGGTCTCGATCAGGAACGGGGACATCCAGACTCCGGGTGTGAACCCGGCCTTGTGAATGCGCGCGGAAATTTCGTCCATTCGCGAGGGAAATTTGGGGTT
>CAZYSF010000404.1:0-5783 GCA_964649635.1 uncultured Anaerolineales bacterium
ATCTGCATAGTGGATTTCGATAGCAACGCGACCTGCCTTGCCGGGGATGCATCCGTTCAATCGAAACCGGCCTGGTCGCCGGATGGAATGCGCATCGCTTTCGCCTCCGACCGCGATGGAAACGACGAGATCTTCGTAATGGATATGGATGGTTCGCATTTGGCCAATCTGACCAACAGCCCGGGGAACGATCGTAACCCGGCCTGGGCGCCGGATGGGAAGCGGATTGCCTTCGTCTCCGACCGCGACGGCAACGAAGAGATCTATGTGATGGATGGCGACGGTTCGAATGGTACCCGCCTGACCGATGATCCGGCGGAAGATTCGTTCCCGGCCTGGTCGCCGGATGGGAGACGCGTCGCTTTCCTTTCCGCGCGCGGCAACTCGAATTACTTTGAAAATTATATTTACGTGATGGATGCTGACGGCTCGAATACCTTGCGCTTATCCGGCGAAGGGGAGCATGTATTTGATTCCGCGCCGGCCTGGTCGCCGGACGGAAGGAAGATTGCTTTTGTCTCGGATTTTCCCGGGATAAGCAACATCTCGGTGATGGATGCCGATGGCTCGGACGTGATCCAACTCACGGACGAAGACGTGGACCAATTAAACGAGGCGTTCGACTTCGCCCCGGCCTGGTCGCCGGACGGATTGTTCATCGTCTTTATCACCAATCGCGATGATCCAAGGCCCGCAAGTTGCGATTCCGGCGAGGGGGGATGCAATTATAAGATCTATGTAATGTACGCCGATGGTTTGCACGAGACCCGGCTGACCGAGAACCGGTCATACGATACCAATCCGGCCTGGTCGCCGGATGGAAAACGCATCGCCTTCATCTCGGACCGCGAAGGTAATCAGGAGGTTTACATCATGGGTGCTGATGGTTCGAATATTATCCGCTTGAGCGACACCCCGTCTTACAAATACGGCTTGGCATGGCAGCCGAAGAAATAAAAACACTTGATAACAGAAGACCGTTCTGCGCCAACGGTTAAGAAATGAATCCACGAAGGCACACGAAAAAAACCTGAAGGACACGAAGAATTAAAAATAAATCCAAAACTTCGTGTTCCTTCAGGTTTTCCCTTCGGGCCCTTCGTGGATAGTTTTACCCCCGCGCCCGTTCCAGGAGGATCGCCATCATCAGGCTGAGCAATACCCGCTGTTCTTCGATTTCCGTAAGATTGCCCAGTTTTTCCACGAGGAATTTCCCTTCGAAGAAGGCGCGCTGTTTGGTCATCCGCATCACCGGGGTGCTGTCGGCGCGGGTCACCAGGTAGGTCGGGTGGAAGAAGTATCCCGAGAAAATTCCCAGGATCGGGATTTCCGACAGCAGCCCGTCCGCCAACCTGATCCAGGCATTTTCTTCCTGGATGGTCATGACGGGATTATCGCCCTCCAGAATGTCGTAGGTGGCTTTCCAGAGCGAGCGCATCCCGCGGCGCTTGACCGCCCCAAGGTTCGCGCCTTGGGTCGAGGTGAAATTGTAGCGGGCGGACCAGTCGATGATCCGATCGGCTTTAATGCTGAACAATTGGCGGGTTCGCTCCTCATCGGCGAAAACCGTCACGGCCTCCTTGAGCGCGAGGATTTTCTGGCGGGCATAGGCGATGAGGTTGCCCCCCGAATCGCGGACGGAAAACTGAGAAGCAAAAGAGAGGATTTTGAAGGAAAATGTAAGCGGGTAGGCGATCGGCGGCTGCATCGTTCCTCCTGAATATGGAATGGATGTATTGTACGATCATTCCATCGATATCCGGTAAAGAAAATGTAAATCCACGAAGAGCACAAAGGGCACGAAGCATACACCAAATTATTAGTGCTCCTCGCGCCCTTCGTGGATTCTTTTATTCATACCCTAGAGTATAAAATCAGTATTTAAAAAGCTTGATCTTCTCCCATTAACGATATTTTGAATAAGCTCCCGGTTGGCGGGATTGGACGAGGCGGCGACCAGGGCGCGGATCGAGAAGGCGCGCAGCGCGTCGGTGATGGAGAGCGTCATCTCAGCCGAATCCTTCCGCCCGGTGAAGGGCAGCGAATCCGGCCCGCGCTGGCACTGGCTGTTGAGATTGATCCGGCACACCTGGTTGGCGAGTTTGTCGATCAGCGCGCCGATCTTGGCCGGATTGCTGCCGAACAGGCTCACCTGCTGGCCGTAATTCGAGCGGGTGACGAAATCGAAGAACTCCCGCTCCTCGCGGTAGGCACAAACCGGGATGACCGGTCCAAACTGCTCCTGGTAATACAGCTCGGCATCCGCCGAAAGCGGGAAGACGACGGCCGGGAAGAACAGCGATTCGCAGGCCGTCCCGCCGCCGGCGTTGACCACCCTGGCGCCCTTGGCCGCCGCATCGTCGAGGTACGCCTTCATCCGAGCGGCCTTGTCCGGTTCCGGCAGGGGCGTGATGCGGACTTTCGGCTGCCAGGGCATCCCGAAGGGCAGCGCGTTCACGGCCTCGCCGAGCCGGGCCAGAAATTCCTCGGCGATCGATTCGTGCACGAAGAAGATTTTGAGGGCGGTGCAGCGCTGGCCGTTGAAGCTGAGCGCCCCGAGCACCGATTCCTTCACGGCGTTTTCCAGATCGGCGTCCGGCATGATTAGCGCCGGATTCTTGGCGTCCAGCCCGAGCACCGCGCGCATCCGGTGCGGGCGCGGATGCTGCAGCTTGAGCAGGTCAGCCACCTTGCTCGTGCCGATAAAGGCCAGCACGTCGATCTTGCCGCTGCGCAGCAGGGGTTCGAGGATCCTCCCGCCGCGGCCGTAGATGAAATTCACCACGCCCGGCGGAAAGGATTCCGCGAACGCGCTCAGGAGCGGCTGATGCACGAGCGTTCCGAATTTGGCCGGTTTGACCACCGCCGTATTGCCCATGATCAGCGCCGGCAGCAGGGTGGTGTAGGTTTCGTTAAGCGGGTAATTGAACGGGCCGATCGAGAGGCACACCCCGAGCGGTGAGCGCCGGATCTGGGCGATGATCCCGGCGTCGAGGGCGAAGCGCGAGCTGGCGCGGTCGAGCTCCTTTAGCGCCTCGACCGTGCGGCGGATGTACTCGACCGTGCGGTCGAATTCCTTCCGGCTGTCCTCCAGGCTCTTGCCGATTTCCCACATCAGCAGGCGCACGACTTCATCCCGCGCCGGGAGCATCCGCGCGAGGAATTTTTCCACAGCCTCGATCCGGCCCGCGACGCTCATCGTCGGCCACTCCCCGTGCCCGCCGTCCCAGGCCCGCGCGGCCGCATCCAGCGCGGCCATCACGGCCGCGTCGTCCATCACCGGCGCGTGCCCGATCCGCGCGCGTTCGAGCCCCGTGCCCGTCCGTAGAAAAATCGGCGACCCCACCTCGCTGACCTCGCCCTCCCACGCGCGCACCTTGCCGTCCAGCAGGTACAGCCTTTCGTAAGGCGAGGAGTCCGGACGGAATTCGGCGGGGGCCTCATCCGGCGCGGGGAAGGACAAGCGCAATTGTTGTTCCAGGGAAGATGGGGGATTGGCGGACATGGGTATGGGTTCCTTTCGTGAGCGATGGATCCGGAAGGAGATGAATACCATGCATATTCTATCTGTATTTCGATTCTGCCCTAACCCCCTACCCCCAGGAAATTATTATTTTTGTGGATATGCGTTTCCCCTTCCCCCTTCCCCGTAAGGGGAAGGGGGAAGGGGCTAGGGGAAGAGGTTGGGTCAGGTTCAAATGATCAGCAACCCGATCCAAGCCTGCCCGGCCTGTATCCAATGAAACCGACAAGGGGAGGGGCAGGAGATTGGTCGAACATCTGCGGATATCTCCTATCCGTTCCAACCTTCAAGCCCGGTTACTTCCACCGGCTCGTTGCTGTCCGTATTCGTCCCGTTTCCCAACTGACCGAATTCGTTTTTCCCCCAGCAAAGAATTTCGCCCTTTTCGGTAGCCGCGCACGTATGACCCCAACCCGCGGCGATTGTCGTTATTTTATCGCCGCCGATACCCACATCGCCCGCGGTTGTGCCGGTCAGATTCGTGCCGTTGCCCAATTGGCCGAATTGGTTGTTACCCCAACACCTTACCCTCCCCAGATTCATCAGCGCGCAGGTGTGATACCTTCCCGCCGAAAGCTGCAGGACCTCGTCATCGATACGACTTTGAACCTTCGCTTGAACCGGCAGGTTGCTGTTCTTTACCGTACCATCCCCCAGCTGTCCGTAATTGTTCTCCCCCCAGCACTTCACCTGGTTGTCCTTCCTTATGGCGCAGGTGTGCGCTCCGCCGGCCGAAATTGCCGCGACATCGTTTTCGAACCCGGCCACGATCCCGCGGACGGTCCGGTACGGCACGTCCGTCCCGTCGCCCAGTTGGCCGAATTGGTTGCTCCCCCAGCACCGCACGCCGCCGTCCTGGATCAGGGCGCAGGTATGGCCCCACCCCGCCGCGATGGCGACCACCCCCCCGAAGAGAAATTTAACATCCACCGGCGTGTTGCTGTTGTTGGTTGTTCCGTCGCCCAGCTGCCCATACTCGTTGTACCCCCAGCATTTCACCCCTCCGTTTCCCAGCAGGGCGCAGGTGTGGTTGTCGCCGGCCGCGAGGGCAACCACATCGTAAAGGCCCCGGACCCTTACCTCGAATTCACTTAAATTGCTGTTGATATTGTGCCCGTCCCCCAACTCTCCGTTTTTGTTATACCCCCAGCAATACACTCCGCCCGCGGGTTCGTCGAGGAAATCGCCGAATCCGCAGGAATGTCCCCAGCCGGCGGTCACACCGCGGAACATCCCGGCCGCCGCTCCCCAATATAAATCCACCGGCTGGTTGCTGTCGGTCGTCGTATCGTCGCCCAATTGGCCGAAGTCGTTCCTGCCCCAGCATTGGATAAACCCATCGCCGAATTCCGCGTCGCCGATAAGGGCGCAGGTGTGTTCTCCGCCGGCCGCCAGGGAGACTATGTCCCAATGGGATTCGTCCGCGGACGCGGGAGTCTCCGAGGCCGTATAGACCGGGGCCTGTGCTTCTGCGGGAGTTGGAGTGGCTGCGGGGCTGGATGTTGCCGTGAAGGCCTCTGGAAGGGTAAAGGCCGTTCCCTGGGGGGGCTCAGGGGTGGGAACGTCGGCCTGGTCCGAACCGCAGCTTGCCGTGGAAGCGAAAGCAATGATGACGATGACCGCTGCCGTGGCGTGCCGCAAGTTACCAGCCATGGGATCCCCTTCTACGCATTGAAAACACGTTGGGATTATATCAAGATCAACATCGAGCGGAATCCGGCGGACCGGCTTATCCGCCGGGGGATTCAATTGATCGACAATCGATTCAATTCCACCAAGCCTTTCTCCGCCAAAGACGTAAACCAGAGAGGCAACGAGATTCAGCGTTGAAGATCAGGTCTGGATCACCAACAACCGGTTAAGCCCGGCAAAGTCCTGCGCCATCGAGACCGCAGCCTTCGGAAAAAGCCGGCGAGCCAGATTCCGCGCCTCGTTCGCATGCGCGGCGTCGATCTCAAAGAGCGCCAACCCGCCGGCGGCCATCCGGCCCGCGCTTTGATCGATGGCCCGCGAAACAAGCCGCAATCCGTCGGGGCCGCCGTCGATGGCTTGGCGCGGTTCGAAGCGGACGACGGGCGATTCTTCCAGCGAATGGGTCAGGGCATACGGCAGATTGGCGCACAGCAGGTCGATCGGGGTGCGCAGCGCGGCAAGCAGATCGGCTTGCAGCAGCCGGATGCGGCCGCGGATACCGTGGCGGGAAAAGTTACGCGCCGCAACGGCCAGCGCGCGGGATGAGATGTCGGATGCGATCATGCTT
>CAZYSF010000405.1:0-7782 GCA_964649635.1 uncultured Anaerolineales bacterium
GTGGCGCGTGGCGCGCAGGAGCACCCGGATCGGTCCGAGGACCACTTCTTCGAACACCCAGGCCGAGACGATCGCGGTCACAAGGATGATCGCCCCGAAATAAACAAATTACCAGCGCAGATTGGTCAGCAGGCCGTATACTTCCTGTTCGGGCGATTCGATCACCACGGTCCAGGCCGCGTTATCCAGCGGGGAAAGCACCGCGATCAGGCTGTCTTCGGTGTGGATCACGGACTTATCCAGGCGGGCGATCCCGGGTTCGTGCTTTTGAAGGTAGGGCAGCAACTCCGGGTAATACCCGACCGGCAGGATGGCGAGCCTGCCGGTGGCGTCCAGCGCAAGGCCGTTCCCGGTGGAATCGACGATCAACGCCTGGCCGCCGGTCTGCTCCGCGGGGACGAACGGGAAGGCCGCCAGATCCGCCGTGCCACCGAGCCAGCCGATGACGGTTCCTCTGGAATCCTTAACCGGTTCCAGGAGGGTCACCTGCGGAGCACCGCCGGCGCCGGATTGAAAATCCCCCGTCTGCCGGAGGCCGGTCGTGAGGGCTTTCCGCACGACGGGGGCGTCCCGGAGTTTTTCCATCGCCGCCACGGTCATGGACGGCTCCGCCGCCGTGACTGTACCGGCCGGGTCCAGGAAGAACACTCCCTTCGGGAATAATCCCGTATTGATCAAGCGGGAAAGGACATCATCCACCGATATCGAGGTTTTCGTATCGGCAGACAGTGTATCCGCTTGCCGGGCCAGGGCGCTAAAGTAGTTATCGAGTTGGGAATCCAGGCCGTCCGCCGCTAGCGCCGCATAACGCAGCTGCATCTGCTGGATCTCGAGTGTGCTGTCATCCAATGCGTCCGATCCGAGGAACGCGAAGAACGCCAGGACGATGACGACCGCCAGGACCGTCATCACCATAGTTCTAAGCACGATCGGGAAGTTGCGCAGCCAGTGAATCATTTACTCCGCTTTCGGGGGAATGGATATTCCCCGCCGTTTGTAGGTCATCCCCGTGCCCTTCGCGCGGCAAGTCGCGCGAGCGCTCATTTTTCCCGCGCGATCGAAAAACGGTCGAAATCCTTTACCACCGTCGTATCCGGAAAAACCGCCCGCGCTTCTTCCGCCACCTCCCGGTCGCGGTACCGGCGCGAGAGGTGGGTCAGGAACAACCGTCGGACCTGTGCCTCGCGCGCAAAGCTAGCGGCCTGCCGGGCGGTCAGATGGGAGAATTCGCGCGCCAAATCCGCCTCCACCTCGAGGTAGGTGGATTCGATCACCAGCCCGTCCGCCTGCCGGCAGTGCTCCAATATATTATCCGTCCGACCGCAATCGCCGACAAATACCAGCCGGGTTCCGGGAGTGAGCTCCCCGAGCACGTCGTCCGGGGAGACCCGGGACCCGTCCGCCAGCGTGCAGGGTTTGCCCGCGACCAGCTGCGCCCGCAGCGGGCCCGGCGGTACGCCCAGTGAGTCCGCCTTCCCGGCCAGAAACGGCCGGCGCGGTTTCTCTTCGAACAGGAAGCCGAACGTGCCGCCGCCGCGGTGGGTCACGGGGAATGCGGAGAGCTGGAAGGTGTCATCCTCCATCAGGCATCCCGGTTCGATCACGTTCAGCTCGAGCTTTACGGGAGGGTTGGCGCCGCGCAGCACCACCCCGTGCAAAAGGTCCCGGATGCGCGCAATCGCCGGCGGACCGGCCCAGATTTCCAGTTTTTCGATCGCCTCCCAGCGCATGAAGGTGGAAAGCAATCCGGCCAGTCCGAGGATGTGATCCAGATGGGAGTGCGTGATCAGGATTTTATCGAGCCGCTTGAAGCCGAGCCCGGATTGGAGGATCTGCCGCTGGGTTCCTTCGCCGCAATCGATCAAGAACCGGTACTCCTTGTGCATCACCATTTGCGAAGGGAGCCCGCGTTGGATGGAGGGGGCGGAGGCGGAGGTGCCGAGAAAGACAATATCGAACAAGGAAAACTCCCCTTTACCGCAGGCAGGATGCCGAAGATTGTACCCTATCGAAGGGCCGTTATTCGGTGATCGAACACCGACCGCGGGCACCGGACGCGTCCCGGCGGTTCATTGACAATCGAAACCGGTAGGATTATATTCATTTTATTGAATATATTTTCGAGGCAAGAAGATGATTGGATTGGATCAGGAAGCGGCGGTTTTTAAGGCGCTCGGCCACCCGGCCCGGCTGGCGATCCTGGACGCGTTGCAGGGCGGCGAGCAGTGCGTGTGCCACCTGGAAAGCGCCCTGGAAATGCGGCAGGCGTATCTCTCCCAGCAGCTGGCGGTATTAAAGGAAGCCGGCCTGATTCGGGACCGCCGTGACGGGTGGAATATCTATTACTTCGTCTCGCGCCCGGAAATTTGGGCGGCGGTCGAAACTGTCCGGTCGATGCCGGGCATGCAGGGAAAATCACCCGTCCGGCGGAATGTCCGGTCCGCGCACTGCCCCTGCCCAAAATGCAAACCGGAACATGAAAAGATAATTCTTTCCTAACCCCCTCTCCCCGCCTTCGCCACGGGAAACCATCGTGTCTCAGGCACCCCTCTCCCCCTTCCCCGTAAGGGGAAGGGGGAGAGGGGACGGGGGTGAGGGGGTTAGGACAGGTTCAAGGAAAACGGATGGACCTATCGACATTTCTTCTCAACCTTTTGCGCGGCGGCCTGGGCAACCTGGCCGCCTACCTTGCCGCGCACGTTTTATTGTGCCTTGTGCCGGCATTCTACATCGCCGGTGCGATGACGGCGCTCATCCCGAAGGAATCGGTGACGCGGTTCCTCGGCCGCAACACGCCCAAATTCATCTCCTACCCCGCCGCGGCGCTGGCCGGCTCAGTCCTGGCGGTGTGTTCCTGCACCATCGTCCCGTTGTTCGCCGGCATATATAAGAAGGGAGCCGGGCTCGGCCCGGCGATCACCTTTCTGTTCTTCGCCCCGGCGGCCAACATCCTGGCCCTGGTCTACACCGGCGGGGTGATCGGCGCGGATCTGGCCTTCGCCCGCCTGTTCCTTTCGCTGGTCTTCGGGATCGGGATCGGCCTCATCATGGCGCTGATATTCAGCAAGTCCGACCTCGCCCATGACAAAGCCACCGATGAAATGTTCGCCGGGCAGCGCGGCAAAGGGATGAACCGCGCGGCACTGGGCTTCCTGCTTATCCTCGTGGCATTGCTGCTCTTCGGTACGCTCAAGATCGGCCTTTTGACGAATTCTTACGGGCAGGTGACCCTGCCCATTCCGGGAGTGGACCGCTTCCAGGATTTCCTCTACACCCTGGTGCCCTACGACGCCGCCAAGGGCGAGGAAGGCGTAACCGCGCAGGGCGCGTTCCTGATCGGATTGCTGGTCCTGATCGGCGTGAGTTCCTGGAAGGGGTTCGAGGACATCCACAATGGATTTTCGCGCTGGACGTGGATCGCCCTCGGGCTGGTGGGCGCAACGCTTCTGACCGCCGCGCTCGGGATGCAACCGCACGCCGGAGGGCTGGATATCCTTTTCACCGGCAAGTTCTTCGCAGTCTTGCTCGCACTCGGGGTCCTGGCGTGGTTGCTGCGCAAGCGCCTTAGCCTGGATGAGCAGCGCGACTTCCTATGGGAATCCTGGCGCTTCGTCAAACAGATCTTCCCGCTGTTGGTGGTGGGAGTCTTTTTCGTTGGCGTGATCCGCGTGATCATCCGGCCCGAATGGATCGAAGCCCTGGCCGGGCAGAACACGCTGCTCGGGAACCTGGCGGGCGTGGTCTTCGGCGTATTCATGTACTTCCCGACCCTGGTGGAAGTACCGATCGCGAAGATGTTCCTGAGCCTTGGGATGCACCGCGGCCCGTTATTGGCCTACCTGATGGCCGACCCCGAGCTCAGCCTGCAAAGCATCCTGATCACCTCCGCCATCATCGGGCGGTTGAAAGTCTGGGTGTATGTGTTCTGGGTGGCGCTGTTCAGCACGCTCGCCGGTCTGATCTACGGCGCATGGGTGGATGGAACGGGCTTGGGATGGATCGCGCTGTACCTCGGGCTGTTCCTGGCACTTCTGGGAACCGTACTGTGGCTGGTGAACCGCCGCAACGTAAGTCGCGCCGCCGTGTCGGAAGTTGTATCGCAGGTTTGAATTCGCTGGAAAACATTTCTCAAACATAATCTGGAGGTTCTCATGCTAACGATCAAAGTTCTGGGTTCCGGTTGCGCCAACTGCAAGAAGTTGGAAGCCATCGCCAAACAGGCCGCCGGAAGCCTGGGTGTCGAAGCCGAGTTTGTAAAAGTCACCGACTATAACGAAATCATGGCCTACAACATCATGTCCACCCCCGGGCTGGTCATCAACGAGAAGGTTGTGAGCTCCGGCCGCATACCCAACCCGGACGAAGTGGCCGGATGGCTGACGGAGGCGATGCAAGCCTCATGAGGCGCAATGTGCTTTTCCTTTGCACCGGAAATTCGCGCCGCTCGCAGCCGGCGGAGGCGATCCGCGGCGCCCGCGATAAAGATGTTGCGCGAAAAGGTTCGCCCGGCGCCTTGATGCAAGTCCACAGGAATGCCGGAAAAAATAAATCACAAATTGGAGGCTTCGCATGTCAGACGCAGCCGCACGAAATGCCACGGCGATAAACCCGGATAAAAAACTCTCCTTCCTCGACCGCTACCTGACGCTGTGGATATTCCTGGCCATGGCCGTCGGGGTTGGGGCGGGTTTTTTCTTCCCGGCGGCGGTGAAGGCCTTCAACGCCGGCGTCTCCGTCGGCACGACCAACATCCCCATCGCGGTCGGGCTGATCCTGATGATGTATCCGCCGCTGGCGAAGGTGCGATACGAGGAACTCGGGGACGTCTTTCGCAACAAGAAGGTGCTGGGGCTGTCGCTGGTGCAGAATTGGGTGATCGGCCCGATCCTGATGTTCGCGCTGGCGATCGTTTTCCTGCGCGGCTACCCCGAATACATGACCGGCCTGATTCTGATCGGTCTGGCGCGCTGCATCGCGATGGTGATCGTGTGGAACGAGCTGGCGAAGGGGGATACCGAATATGCCGCCGGGCTGGTCGCGTTCAACAGCATTTTCCAGGTGCTGTTCTACAGCGCCTACGCCTACTTCTTCATCACCCTCCTGCCCACCTGGTTCGGCCTGACCGGGAATATCGTGCAAATATCCATTGGTGAAATCGCCCGGAGTGTGTTCATCTATCTCGGAATTCCTTTCCTCGCCGGGTTCCTCACGCGGTTCCTGTTAAGGCGTGCCAAGGGGAAGGATTGGTACCAAAATCGTTTCCTCCCGGCTATCAGCCCGCTCACGCTGATCGCCTTGCTCTTCACCATCGTCGTGATGTTCAGCCTGAAAGGCGAGGTCATCGTCCAGTTGCCGGCGGATGTGGTGCGGATCGCCGTTCCCCTGCTGATTTATTTTGTGGTGATGTTCCTGGTCAGCTTCCTCATGGGCCGGGCCGTCGGCGCCGATTACCGGAAGACGACCACGCTGGCGTTTACCGCGGCCAGCAATAACTTCGAACTGGCGATCGCCGTCGCGGTGGCGGTTTTTGGCATCAACTCGGGCGCCGCTTTTGCGGCGGTGATCGGGCCGCTGGTGGAAGTGCCGGTGATGATCGGGCTGGTCAACGTCGCTTTTTGGATGCAACGGAAATGGTTTGGCACCGCCGGGCTTTCCGCAAGTTGAAGTTAATTTCGCCGGGCGGTTCCCCGGGAAACGCCGGAGGGTCATGCCTCTCCTGAATCATTTCGACATCCTGGCTCCCTTTTACGAACGCGTCATCCGCCCCGCGGATCCTCAGGCGCTGTGCGCGCGCCTTCGCCTGCCGGTCCCGGGCGCCCTGCTGGATGCCGGCGGCGGCACCGGACGGGCGGCGCAACTATTGCGCGGCATGGCCGGCCGGATCGTGGTCGCCGACCTCTCGCGGCGGATGCTGGCCGAGGCGGTTAAAAAGGAAGGTTTGAACCCGGTCTGCGCGCTCAGTGAAACGCTGCCCTTCCCGGATGGATTCTTCGAACGCATCCTGATGGTGGACGCGTTCCATCACGTCTGCAACCAGGTGCAAACCGCGCGGGAACTCTGGAGGGTGCTCCAACCGGGCGGCCGGCTGGTGATCGAGGAGCCCGATTTGGATTCCTTTCCCGTCAAGCTGATCGCCCTCGCCGAAAAACTGGCTCTGATGCGCAGTCATATCCTCCCGTCCCGCCGGATCGCCGACATGTTTCGATTCCCCGGCGCGCGCCTGACCGTGGAAACGGGAAATCATACCGCCTGGATCGCCGTGGAAAAGACCAAAATTCGATAATAGGATGCTGAAATAGGCTAAGGATGTCATTGCGAGGAGCGAAGCTACGAAGCCCTGGCTCCGCCGTGGCGGGGCCAGGGCTTCGTCGCTTCGCTCCTCGCAATGACACCTGTTTATTCCTTTTTCAACACCCTGCTAAATCCTGTCCATTCTCCCCGCGCCGCCAGGACTTCGCTCTACACAGCAAATCCAGATCCGCACAAGCATTGGCTGCGAACCAATTAATTGCCATCAATAAGCATAGCCTTTCCGCGGATTTTCCCTTTTAATTGTGCATGGGAATGCACACGGCTTGTATAATGGGTGTCATTCCCTGAATTCGTTGTATGGCGCGCATTGAGGTCCCATGGAATACACGCATCTGGGCAGAACCGGATTGAAAGTCAGCCGCCTGTGCCTGGGAACGATGAATTTCGGCCCGCATACGAGCGAGGCGGACGCGTTCCGGATCATGGACCGGGCGCTTGAGTTGGGCATCAACTTCTTCGACACCGCCAACGTCTACGGTTGGAAGACCGGCGAGGGCGTCACCGAGCAGATCATCGGACGCTGGTTCGCCCAAGGCGGCGGCCGCCGGGAAAAAGTAGTGCTCGCCACCAAGGTGTTCGGCCACATGGGGGATTGGCCAAATCAGCAGAGGCTCTCGGCGCTCCATATCCGCCAGGCGAGCGAAGGTTCGCTGCGCCGGCTGCAAACCGATCATCTCGATCTATACCAAATGCACCATGTCGACCGCGAAACGCCGTGGGAGGAAATCTGGCAGGCGATGGAAGTGCTCGTCGGCCAGGGCAAGGTGATCTATGCCGGCAGCAGCAACTTCGCCGCGTGGGATGTAGCCCAGGCGATGGCCGCCGCCAAGGCGCGCAACTTCCTCGGGCTGGTTTCGGAACAGAGCAAATATCACCTGATGACGCGGACGATCGAACTCGAGGTGATCCCGGCCTGCCGCGCATTCGGGCTGGGGATCATCCCCTGGAGCCCGCTGGCAGGCGGGATCCTGGGCGGCGCGCTGCAGAAGGCCAAGGAGGGCCGGCGCGCGGACGAGAAGCAGCAGGCGGAGATTGATAAACACCGGACGAAACTCGAGGCCTGGGAAAATTTCTGCAAAGGTCTGGGCGAGAAGCCGGCGGACGTTGCCCTGGCCTGGCTGATAAACAATCCGGCGGTGACCGCGCCGATCATCGGCCCGCGGACGATGGAACAACTCGACGGCGCGCTGCGCGCGCTGGAACTTAAGCTCGATGACTCGGCGCTTCAGAAGATCGACGAGATCTGGCCCGGCCCGGGCGGCGAGGCGCCGAAGGCGTACGCCTGGTAGTCTAATAAGCCGGTCGAGTAGGCCGGGGATGCAAAGCATCGCCGGGCGTATCGAGACCGCTTGGTAATCAGATTAATGTCTCGATCCGCCCTCGAAAATCGCTCGGGCTACTCGACCACTTTCCCATAGGAGAGATTATGGACCAACCCACCCCCTCGACCAACACGGCCATCCCGCTGCA
>CAZYSF010000406.1:0-2676 GCA_964649635.1 uncultured Anaerolineales bacterium
TTGGGTATCGCCTTATCGTCCGGCGCTCCGGCGGCGCGCAGACGCTCCGCCATCAGCGCGTCGATCTCCTCTTCCAAGTGTTCCCGCTTGCGGTGGAGAATCCTCCAGGGGATTCTTTCCGCGAGCGGCAGGCGCGCGCTCTCGTCCGGCCCTTCGGCTTTGGCGGCGGCGCCTTCGAAGCCGGCGATCAGACGCGCCAGCGCATCCGACCGCCGCGCGAGGATCAGGTCTTCGGCCAGCTCGCGCTCGCGCGCGGGGATATCCGCATAGGGCGTGATCTGGCGCGGGTTGACGATCGCCATATCCAGCCCGGCCTGAACGCAATGGTAGAGGAAGACTGAGTTGAGCACGGCGCGCGCGGCGGGGGATAACCCGAATGAGACGTTGCTCACGCCCAGCGAAATGAAGGTGCCGGGCAAGGCCTCTTTCACACGGCGGATGCCCTCGATCGTCTCGAGCGCCGAGCGGGCAAACTCCTCCTCGCCGGTGGCGAGCGTGAAGGTTAAGAGGTCGAAGACCAGATCCTCGGACTTCATCCCGAATTCCCCGGTGACGATATCGTGGATCCGGCGCGCCACTTCGAGTTTGCGCTCGGCGGTTTTGGCCATCCCCTGCTCGTCGATGGTCAGGGCAATCAGCGCCGCGCCGTGCGCCTTCGCCAGCGGCACGTACGAATCGATCCGCTTGCGTCCGCCCTCCAGGTTGATCGAATTGATCAGGCAGCGGCCCGGGGCCGCTTTAAGCGCGGCTTCGACCACCGCAGCTTCGGTCGAATCGATGACCAGCGGCGCGTCGACCGTCAGGGCAACCTTGTGCACCAGACGGCGCATCAGATCCGCTTCGTCGGCGCGCTCGGTAAGGGCGGTGCACACGTCCAGCGCATGCGCGCCGCCCTCGGTCTGATCGCAGCCGATCTGCGCCAGCGCGTCGAAATCCTCCGCCATCAGGAGTTCCTTGACCTTGCGGCTACCCTGGGTGTTGAGCCGCTCGCCGATGAGGAGCGGCGGCGGCGTCTGGCGCATCGATACTGCGCGCATCGCGGACGCCAGTTCGGGCGCGGGTTCGATCTCCCGCTTAAGCGGCGGCTTGCCGCCGACGCGTTCCACCAGCCGGGCCAGGTGCTCCGGCGTCGTCCCGCAGCAGCCGCCGACGATGTTGGCGCCGAACTTCTCCGCAAACTCGGCCAGGTCGCGGACGAAGGGTTCCGGCTCGAGCACATACACCGCCCGCCCGTCGACGTTCAGCGGCACCCCGGCATTGGGAATGACGGCGACGAATTTGGAGGTGTGCTCGCACAGGTAGCGCACCGGTTCGCGCATGTGTTCCGGACCGGTCGAGCAGTTCAATCCGACGATTTCCACCGGAAGGCGTTCGAGCACCGCCGTGACGGCGGTGATGTCGGTGCCGAGCAGCATGCGGCCGGTGGTATCCAGCGTCACCTGGGCCTGGATCGGGACCCGCTTTCCGGTCTGATGGAACGCCGCCCAGACCCCGGCGATCGCCGACCGCACCTCGAGCAGATCCTGCGAGGTTTCGATCACGATCGCATCCGAGCCGCCGTCGATCAATCCAACGGCCTGCTCGCGGGCGATGTCGGCCAGTTCGTCAAAGGAGATGTTGGAGAGTTCCGGATCGTCGGCGGAGGGGAGCTTGCCGGTCGGCCCGATCGTCCCGATCACGAACCGCGGCCTATCCGGCGTGGAAAATTCGTCCGCCGCCTGGCGCGCGAGCTTTGCGGCGGCACGGGTGATTTCAAGGACTTTATCCCGCACGCCGTATTCCGCGAGCGTGATCCGGTTGGCGCGGAAGGTGCAGGTGATGATCACATCCACGCCGGCTTCGAGGAACGCGCGGTGCACGCCGGTGATCACGGAGGGTTTGACGAGCGCGAGATAATCGTTCAGTCCCTCGGTCGCCTTCCCGCCGTAATCCCCGGCCGTAAGGTTTAGCTTTTGGATGTTGGAGCCCATCACGCCGCCGTGCACCAGCACGCGCTGCGCCAGGGCATCCAGATATCTGCGTTCGTATATCATGCGCCGCTCCTGCCTCACCCTCATACCCTGCACCCCTCTGTAGTGGCGTACAGCCGTACGCCCTATGGGGAAATGGGGGAGAGGAAAGAAAAAACCTCTCCGGAAGAGAGGTTATTATTACCTTCGATCCTCATCTTCCAGACCGCCCCGGATTATTTTCGGGGGTCTGCCGGATTTGGCACCTGCTCCGCGCAGGCGGATTGGTTGCCGAGGCTTCATCGGGCCGGTCCCTCCGCCTCTCTGGATGAGTCGGCGGGCTTGCCGCCCGCCGGTGAACAGGGCAAAATTTTACCATATTCCAAGTTGATTCCATTGCCCCAATTATTAATATCGCCTTCAGGTATCACCCCCGTCCAAGGGTATACTTAGGCCGACTCGGAATCCACGAAGAGCACAAAGAGCACCAAGTAATATTAAATATTTTTTATACTTCGTGTCCTTTGTGCTCTTCGTGGGTAGAGAAAATCCCATCGGATGAAAATCGTATGACAGATCAAACGCGCCTCTACCGCATTGCCTTCCTTCTCAGCCTGTTCACCATCGCGGCCAATATCGTCGAAGGCCTCGTCTCGATGGCGATCGGCGCGCAGGATGAAACGCTCGCGCTGTTCGGCTTCGGGGTCGACAGCTTCATCGAGGTGAT
>CAZYSF010000407.1:0-4047 GCA_964649635.1 uncultured Anaerolineales bacterium
ACGAACGTCCGCGTCCCGTGCAGGACACCGAGCCGGCCGCGCGCCGGATCGGAAAAGCGCGCCGCGTGCTTTCCGCTCGCAATCCCCTCGCCGCCGGCTTCGACGCCGATAAGGCTGACCCCCGGTTCGTCGATGAATCCGGAGAAGAGGCCAATCGCGTTGGAGCCCCCGCCGACGCACGCGACCGCGGCGTCCGGTTGCCTTCCGGTCTTGGCCAGCATCTGCATGTGCGCCTCGCGTCCGATCACCTTCTGGAATTCGCGCACGATCGTCGGATACGGGTGCGGGCCGAGCGCCGATCCGAGCAGATAATGTGTGCTCTCCACGTTGGTCACCCAGTCGCGGATGGCTTCGTTGATCGCATCCTTGAGCGTCCGGCTGCCGCTCGCGACCGGGCGCACCTCCGCCCCCAGGAGGCGCATGCGGAACACATTCGGTTCCTGGCGGGCCATATCCACTTCGCCCATGTAGACGACGCACTCGAGGCCCAGGAGCGCCGCCACGGTGGCCGAGGCCACGCCGTGCTGGCCGGCGCCGGTTTCGGCGATGATGCGCCGCTTGCCCATCCGCTGCGCCAGCAGCGCCTGCCCGAGCGCGTTGTTGATCTTGTGCGCGCCGGTATGGGCCAGGTCTTCGCGCTTGAGGTAGATCCGCGCACCGCCCAGGTGCGCGCTCAGGCGGGCGGCGAAGGTGATCGGCGTCGGGCGCCCGGCATAATCCACCAACAGCCCGTTGAGCCGGCTCTGGAACGTCCGGTCGGCGCGTGCGCGCATGAATTCCGCTTCGAGCTGCTCGAGCGCCGGCATGAGCGTCTCGGGCACATATTGCCCGCCGTAAGCTCCGAATTTTAGGGAGAGAGTTGTCATGGCCTTCGCCTCTTTTAGTTTAGTGACTATATGAATTATTTTTTCACGAAGAGCACTAAGCGCACGAAGGTTTTCCATTAACTTCGCGCTCTTCGTGCTCTTCGTGGACTAATAACTTCGGATTCCGACCGCCTTGCGCACATTCTCCAGCATCGGTGCGCCGACTGCGCGTGCTTTCACGGCGCCGTAGCGCAGGATTCCCTCCAGAAACGGACGGTCGACGACATATTTCTCATACCGGGTGCGCGCTTCGCCGAACGTGCGCTCCAGCACTTCGAACAGCCCCTGTTTTACCTCGCCATACCCTATCCCGCCGGATTGGTATTGTGCCCGCATGGTTTCGGTTTCTGCGGGAGAGGCGAAGAACCGGTACAGGCGGAAGAGGGTATCCTGCCCGGGATCCTTTGGCTGTTCCGGGGGCCGTGAATCGGTGACGATCCCCATGATGTGCCGGCGGAGTTCCTCCGGCGGAGCGAAAATCGGAATGATGTTGCCGTAACTCTTGCTCATCTTGCGGCCATCCGTGCCGGGAATATCCGCGATCGCTTCGCCGATGACCGCTTCGGGAACCGTCAGGACGTCCCCGTAGGCGCGGTTGAACGCCTGGGCGATATCCTGGGCGATCTCGACGTGCTGGCGCTGGTCCTCCCCGACCGGGACCGCATGGCTGCCGAACAGGAGGATATCGGCCGCCATTAGGATCGGGTACGTGAACAGCCCCATGTTGATCCCGGCATCGGCGTCGCGCCCCGCCGCGAGGTTGGTCTCGACCGCGGCCTTGTAGGCGTGCGCCCGGTTGAGCAATCCCTTGGGTGTGGCGGCCGCCAGGATTACGGCCAGCTCGAAGATCTCGGGAATGTCGGATTGCCGAAAGAAGGTCACGTTCTCCGGATTCAACCCGAGGGCCAGCAGCGTCGCCGCCACTTCGAAGATCAGGCGGTCCAGCTCCTCGGCGTCGTGCAGCTGGTTCAACGCGTGCGCGTCGGCGATGAAATAGAACGCCCGGTAATCCTTGGCCAGGTCCAATGCGGGGCGGATCATCCCCAGATAATTTCCCAGGTGGGGGATGCCGGTGGGTTTGATGCCGGAAAGTGCGATCTTGTTCATGATTGGCTCTTTCTTCCCTTGTAGCCGAACGAATGCTTATTTTCCACGAAGAGCACGAAGGGCACGAAGGGCACGAAGGATTAAAAAAATATTTCGTGCTCTTCGTGTCCTTCGTGGATTCTTCTTCTCAAACACTTTGCTTTGCCTTTTCCAGGTACACCAGCGTAATCCGCTCGTTCAGCGGCTCGCGCTTGAATTCGCGGTAGCCCGTCTTTCGGTAGAGGTACAGGTTGCGTTCGCTGCGGTCGCTGGTGAACAACTCGAATCGCCCGGCCTCCGGAAAATATACTTCCATGGCGCGCAGCAGCCGGCTGCCGATTCCGCGGTTCTGCCAGTCCGGATGGACGATCAGCCGCCCGATGCGGCAGGTACCGTCCCGGAGTTCGCCGCGCGCCGAACCGATGATCCGTCCATCGGTGGCCGCCTTCAGAAAAAGTTTGGAAGAGAATTCCGATTCGATCTCCGCAAGGGTCTGGGTCAGCGGCGCGATGGAAAAATCATTGTTCAATTCGGCTTCGCTGCGGTAGGCGAGCTTCTGCAGCGTGAGGATCTCCGTCGCGTCGCAGCAATGGGCGGGATCGATCCGGATCGAGATTTCCTGATGGGCCTGCATCGCGGCGGCCAGAAAGGCGGCCATCAGCCGGCGGTCCTTTTTCCCCGCGGAGGATTCCACTCCCGAAGCCGTATCCACCCCCCATGGGCGGACATTGCGGATGGCGTCGGCAACGTTCTCCGGCGTAAGCCCGCCGGCCAGGAAGACCGGGCGGCGCGCTGCAATCGAGCGCGCCCAATCCCAATCCGCCGTGCGGCCGGTCCCGCCGTACCGACCGGCCACGTTCGCATCCAAAAGCAGCACTGGTTCGGCCGTCGCGGCATCGGCCATCCGGGCAATGCAATCCTCGTCGACCGGCGCGCGCACCGCCTTGAAGGCCGTAACTTTCGCCTGCGCGAGCGCCGCCAGCGCCTCCGGCGGTTCGTCGCCGGAAAGCTGGGCTGTGTCCAGCCCGCAGCGCCGGACGATCCGGATGATGTCGGCCGGCGGATGGTTGACGAATACGCCGGCGCAGACCGTGTGCGGGAATTGTTTCCGCAGCGCGGCAACGATCCGCTCGCACTCCAACTCGGCGATCGAGCGCGGGCTCTTCGGGTAGAAATTGAACCCCAGGTAGTCCGCGCCGAGTTCCGCCGCCGCGAGCGCGTCGTCGAGGCCGGTAAGACCGCAGATTTTAACGATCATCCCCGCTCCTTTCTCCCCCCTCCTCCCTCCCCCCATTTGTCGAAACCAATTGGGGGGAGTTGCAGGAGGAAAGTTCGCGCACTTTCGCCGCCGGATCCTTCGCGGTCACAAGTGCTTCGCCGACCAAAATCGCGTCGTAGCCTGCCCGGCCCGCCGCATTCGCGTCCTGGGGAGTAAAGATTCCCGATTCGGCGACCGATCCGATTCCGGGCGGGATCTCCGGCCCGAGCTCGAGGCAGGTTTTCGTGCGGACTTCAAAGGTCGCGAGATTGCGGTTGTTCACGCCCAGCCAGCGCAATTCGGAGATGCGCAGCGCGCGGTCGAATTCCCTGCCGGTGTGAACCTCGACCAGGGGTGTGAGCCCGAGCTCGAGCGCCAGCGCATGCAGGTGCGCGAGCGCGCCGCCTTCGAGCGCGGCGGCGATCAGAAGCACCGCATCCGCCCCCAGCGCGCGGCTTTGGAACAGTTGGACCGGCGCGAGCAGAAAATCCTTGCGCAGCAGGGAGATCGGCCGCCCGCCGGATTTCTGCAGACGCTCGCCCCGCAGCGCGACGAGATCGGCGGCGCTCCCGTGGAAAAATTTTTCATCGGTCAGGACCGATATCGCCGCCGCGCCGTTTTCGGCGTACAGCCGCGCCAGGTGCCGCGGATCGAGCCCGGCGTTCAACTCGCCGCGCGAGGGCGAGGCGCGTTTGACCTCCGCCACCAGCATTGGGGCGGTGCGCGGACGCGCAGTGCGCTTCGGGTCGAACGGCAGGAAGCCGCGCGGCGCGGCGGCATCCGCCGCCCGGCTCTTCCAGTGGCCTGGGTCGAGCCGAGATATTTCGGAGCGTTTGT
>CAZYSF010000408.1:0-4843 GCA_964649635.1 uncultured Anaerolineales bacterium
AGAAAGCGGCCCGCCGCCTGCATGACCGTCGCGGGTAATTTCCCTTCCCGGTAACGCGCGGCAAGCTCCGGCGCGCTTCCCCCCTGCACCGCCCGGCGGGAATCCGGGTCGCGCCTTATGGATTTGGCCATCTCCCACAAGGCCAGATCCATTTCCGTCGTTGGGTTGTAGGGCATCCCGCGCGTGATGGAGAGGACGAGATCGCGCACTTCGGCCTGCGCCGCCGGAGCCGTCATCGCCCTGCGGGCGATCATGTTCAGCACATTCCACGAAGCCATCCCGGCCGCGACGCCCGAGACGAACCGGATGAAGGTGCGCGGAAGCTCGCCGTCGGCCAGCCCCGGCAGCATATTAATCACCGCGGAAAGCCGCGCGTGGCGGTCGCCGGTGATCGCCGCGGATTGAGTTTCCATCTCTTCCAGGAGCCGCTCGCCTCCCGCGACGATTGCTTCGCGCCGGGCGCGGGGGGAAATCATGTTCAGGAATATGTTAAAACCCAACGGGCCGAAGAAGCGCGCCATCCGGAAAAACGCGGACGGGCTTATGGCGGCCCGCCCGGGGCGAAGGCTCGGCTCGTCTTTGATCTGTTCCACCGCCTGCCCTATGGATGGTTCAACCATCGCAAGGACGTACGGCACTATCCGCCGGCCGACGGAATTCGACAGGAGCGGGGTGAAGTTCATCCATAAACGTTCACCGGCCGTCATCAGGACGGTTTGCGTCTCCGGCGTTACCTTCAGACCGAATATCCTGGCCGCGACCGCCACAAACATGCGGATAGAATCGCGTCCGAGGGTCGTCATCGGGTCCAGCATCCCCTGCACGGCTCCGAAGGAAAAGAACACCCGCAGCTTATCCTCCCGCAATCCTTCCGGAATCGGGAAGAGCGAGGTGATCGGCCGCGATTGGACAAGGGAGAATTCCCCGTCCGCGAGCGCCCATTCGATATCCTGCGGATCGGGAAAGAGCGCCCGCGCCCGCCCGCCGAGCCGCGCCAGTTCGAGGATTTGATCGTCGGTGAGCGCCTGCCGCGCGTCCGAAACCTGGTCGCGGCTCTCCGTCCCGCCGCCGGGCCGGCCGTGAATTTGGAACGCCTTCGCGCCCAGCGTTTTGGAAAGAATCCGCCCGTCCGCCGCGCGGACGACATAGTGATCCGGCTCGACTTTGCCCGCCACAAGCGCCTCCCCCAGGCCGAAGGTCGCGTCGATCACAATCTCGCGCCGGCTCCCGCTGAGCGGATTGGCGGTGAAGAGCACGCCCGAAGCTTCCGACGGGATCATGCACTGTACGGCGACGGCCAGCGCGAGGCCTTCCGCCGCGACCGCGTTGCGCATCCGGTATCCGATCGCGCGCGCGGTCCACAGGCTGGCCCAGCATTCCACTACCGACCGCAACAGCGGGTCCGCGCCGACAATGTTCAGAAACGTTTCCTGCTGGCCGGCGAAACTCATGTCCGGCAGATCCTCCGCGGTGGCCGAGGAGCGCACCGCCACCGCCGCATCCGCCTCGGGGTCGAGCGCGCGGTAGGCGGCGCGGATTTCCTCCGCGACCTCCGCCGGCACGCGGCAATTCAGAAACAGCGCGCGGATTTTTTCGGCGGCCGATTCCAGAAGCTCCGGTTCCGGCCGCGCTACTTCGGCGAGGATCCCGCGGATCCTCCCCTCCAGATCATTCTGCCGCACGGCCTCCCGGTAAGCCTCCGTCAGGACGCAGAAACCGGCCGGCACCGGCATCCCGCCGCGGATCAGCACCCCCAGGTTGGCCGCTTTGCCGCCGGCCGAGGGCAGATCGTCCCGGTTCAGTTCGGATAAATTCCTTATCCAGCGCATAAATTGCTTTTCCTTTCCATCCGGATATGGAATAACAATCAGCGGATATCGATACCGCGGAAGAAGATCTCCAGCATGGCGTGAAGTGTTTTTTCGGGATCCGGAAAACGGTTGCCGCTTAGGTAAATCTGGACGTATAAGCCGGTTAGCATGGTCAGCAGCGCGCGCGCCGCCTCGGACGGGTCCACGGGCCGGAAGATCCCCAGCCGGACTCCTTTTTGGATGGCATCCGTAAACCGGGAGTTGTAGATAATGAAGAAGGCGGCCAGCTGTGCGTGCACCCGGTTCCGGCTGTCGGGCACCTCGCGCCGGATGACCTGGAAAAGATCGAATGATTCGCTCCGAAGCCGGAGGCCGGCCCTGGCGATGGTTTCGATCTGACGGCGCGGGTCATCCCCG
The DNA here is from genome assembly GCA_964649635.1 of uncultured Anaerolineales bacterium. Taxonomy (GTDB): domain Bacteria; phylum Chloroflexota; class Anaerolineae; order Anaerolineales; family RBG-16-64-43; genus JAFGKK01. Next base: position 2,229 of record CAZYSF010000408.1, read on the forward strand.
CCGCGTACCGCCGCAAGGGTGTCCCGGACCCGGGCGGAACTTCGATCCAGGAGCGAGTAGGCAATGGCCTGCTTGTCGGGAAAATGGTGGTAGACGGTGGCCTTGCCGATCCCGGCTTCCTTCGAAATCCGGTTGACCGAGGTGGCGGTATACCCCTGGCGCACGAATAATTTGGAGGCCGCCTGCAGGATTTTCTCGCGGGTATCGATCGTCATCATGGTTCACCTCCCGACCGACCGGTCGGTCGGGAGGAAGAATACTATGAGGGAGGAAAAAGGTCAAATCACAGGCCGGGGCGGTACCCGGCCTAGAAATTCGGGACGTAATGGATTTTTCATCCACGGAGGGCACGGAGGATCACAGAAAATAATAAGTTTTTTCTCCGTGCCTCTCCGCGCCCTCCGTGGACGGTACACGCCTGATCACACATCCATCGTCCATTGTAGATTTATCGATGGTCGAGTGTCGATCGTCGGTTTCTCCAATAACACAATCCGGTACACCCCGCCCAGCAAGGCCGGCTCATCGCGGAGACAGCGAATACTCGTCCCGGCCGCGAGATCCGACAGCCGCCGGGTGATGTCGGTGCCGATGAGCATCGCTGGAATGTTGAAAAGCCGCCGCCCGATCGTGAGTTTCCCAGCCTCCGGGGCAAACTTGTCGAAGATCACCGCGCGGCCGCCCGGGCGCAGCGCGCGCATCGCCTCGCGGAAGCAGGCCGCCCCGTTGGGAACGACGCTCAGGACCAAGTGCAGGATCGCCGCGTCGAAAGAGGCGGGCTCCACCTGCTGCGCCTGCGCGTCGCCCTCGCGCAGCTCGATCTCCCGTCCGGGGAGCGGCAGCTTCCGGCGAGCCTGCGCCAGCATGTCCGGGCTCAGGTCAATTCCCAGCGCGCGCACGCCCACCGGCAACAGCGTCAGGTCGACGCCCGTTCCCACGCCGGGGATCAGCACGCGTTCGCCCTGTTGGAGGTTGAGCACACCGATCGACCGTTTTCTCGCCCCGCGGACGAAGAATCTATCGAACAGCGGATCGTATACCGGCGACCAGAGCCGGTAGATGAATTTGTTCCAAGCATTCGTAAGTTTCATGGTTCCTCTCCATCCTCACCCCTGCCCCCGCTCCTGCCTTTTGGCAGGAGAGGGGAAGCCGGTAATTTTCCGGCGGGGTGAGGTGTTTTACCAAATCCCCGGCAGCAGGCGGTACCGCACCTGACCGGTGTACTCCGTATAACCGGGAAGCTCTCTCTGCAGCGTACGATCTTCAAGCGCCGTTCGAAGGACGATCAGGAGAACGGCCCCCAGGCTGATGAAGATCGCTCCCCACGAAGCCAGCATGACCGGGATCGCCAGTTCGAAGGCGATCATTCCCAGATAGCTGGGATGGCGCAAAAAGCGGTACGGCCCGCCCGCGGCGACCGCGTGCCCGCGGTCGGATTGGATGCGCACGATCTGCGAGAAAAATTTGTTGTTGGCGACCGCCCATGGAACCATCGCGTATCCCAGGAAGCCGATCCCCAGCGCCGCGAGTTGAATCCCGAGCGGAAACCCGCCCGTCCAACCATAGCGGAAATCCAGCCCGGCGACGATGTAGCGCGCCGCCTGCAAGAGGCGCACACCGCTGTTGATGGCGATGTCCCAGTGTTTGGCGTCTTTGGGAGGAGAGAGCCTTTCCGCCATCAGATCCGGATATTTGCGGATGATGACCAGAGCCATTGCGAATAGCATGAACGCATTCACCGCCAGCACGCCCCAACCCGGCCACCAGTCGATACTTCCGGCGGGCCAGAACAAGAAAACGCCCCCGCCGATAAGGCTCAGAACTGCATCCAAAATATACTTTCGAAGAATCCTGGTGTTCAGCATGGCTTGCTCCCTTGATTGGAATGCTCCGCCTTGAAACCCTTCCCGTTCTACGGTTGCTGCTACTCCGCAAACTTATATCGAAGGATGTAATTCGCCCGCGCCAGGAACGGCAAGAACCGCATCGCGTTGGCCGCCCCCAACCGCGGCTCCCGCTTTTCGAAATAAGTCCACAGGTCCGCCAGCCGGATGTGCGGGCTCCACTTCTCCACTTCCCGCGGATCGTCCAATCCCCACTGCAACCGGGCGCCCGCACTGTGCAGTTGCGGGTGCAGGTTATCCAGTCGGACCATGTATCGCTTCATCGCGTCGAAGACCAGTTCGCCGTCCGGGAATCGCTGCGCCATAAGGGTGACCGTCCGCTGCATATCCTCCCCGTTCAAATAGACGAACACCCCCTCGGCGGAGAAGAAGACCGGCTTCCCCCGCGCATCCACCCGGTCCATCCAGGCCGGATCGGTCAAGGATCCTTCGAGGAGCGTTTCGCGGGGTCCGGGGGGAAGCAGCGATCTCCTCAGCGATACGACCTCCGGAAAATCCAGGCCGATCCACGTCCGGCGTCCATTGTCTATCCGGGCCGGGCGCGTATCCAGCCCGCAGCCGAGTTCGACCATCACGCCGACCTTGCTGCCGAGGTGGACGTAGGCGCCGACCGCGCCCGCGCCCTGCACCGCCATCCGCAGGTTGCGGCGGAAGATGATGTTCTCGCCGATCTCGGCGATCTTCGCGGCGACCGTCGCGGACATCGCGGCG
>CAZYSF010000409.1:0-4772 GCA_964649635.1 uncultured Anaerolineales bacterium
ACCACCGGTTCCACCGGTGACACGCTGCCGAAGGTCATCGCCGCGGGAGACGCCTGGACCCAGACGCTCACCCTGCACGGCGAGAATGAACTCGCCGACGGGATGGTTGCAACGTCCGACGGATCTCTGGCAATCTCCTTCACCGCGGTGGGGATGGAGGATGTGACCGTTCCGGCCGGGACATTCAGCGCCATGCGGATCGATGTGGAAACGACGTTCATCATCGAAACCACCATAGCCGGGACGACCGTGCCTGTGGAATTGCATATGACGGGTTCGGTGTGGTACGCACCCGGGATCGGCATGGTGAAAAACACTTCATCGGGCGAGGGAATCAATACGATAATCGTGCTGACGGCTTACTCGATTCCTTGACGGCGGCCGGACCAGGGCGGATCCCGATATAACGGACCGCCCTCGGTCTTCCGGCGGCGTGCAAGCCTCTCCGTGCGCGGCATGGCGGCCGGCCGGGCAATCCGCCGGAAAGCAGAATAGCGGAAGTCTCGCGGAAAAAGCGCGCGGATATGAAGGAATTGATTGTTTCGGGACGGGTGAGGAAAATCGGCGTAAACCCCTATGTAAGGGTGCCCCCGGATATTATCGGCGCGCTGCAACGTGCTGCCGGGAGAAGAAAGGGGCCGTTACCGGTAAAAATCACAATTAATCGGAAGCCGTTTGCGGCAACGGTAGTGCGGTATCAAGGCATGTGGCGTCTTTATCTCAACACCTTGATGCGGAAGGAAGCGGGAGTAGAGACGGGGGATGCGGTTTCCATCGGAATGGTCTTTGATAATCAACCCAGGATTGTTCCGGTCCCGGAAGCTTTCGCGCGTGCGATGGCTGATAATCTCAGGGCTTGGGATGCATTCGAAAAATTGTCACCCTCGCGCCGAAACGAAATCCTCCGGTATTTAAACAGCCTGAAGAAACCCGAAACGATGAATAAAAATATACCGAAGATCCTGGCCATGCTTTCGGGGGATACCTGAATTTTAAGTTAATTCCGGCGATAACGTCACTCCGGGCTCTCTGCCGGGGTTTAATGGTATTGGCAAGATGCACCTTTCTTTCTCCCTGGAATGATCCGGGGCGGTCAGGCTGAGTTCCCCCGGCGCTTCGGTAGCGCCCGTCGATCGGCGCGGAGGAAACTGGCCATGAAATCCCATTTCATGATCCTTGCAGCGCCTTTTTGGTTGATCGGCGGCTTCCTGGTTGCGCCCAGCCCCGGCGGCCCGCAGGCGGATGATCCGCCCGTGGAAGTAACCGCTTCCGAAGCGGAATTCTGGGAGTTCGCGGATGTAAAAGCCCTCGACCCATGGGGGGATTCCGGGGACGATGCCAGCGATCTGATCGCCGTCTATGAAAAAGAAGCCGGCGGCCTGATCCATTTCCGCATCGATGTTATGGATGCGCGCTCCGATTCAAAGCCAAACTTGTACCTGGCCATCGACTATGCGGCCGGGGGAACATCGGCGCTGCCCGGGGGAATATCCGGATCGGCCGGCATCGAGTGGGACCTGATGCTTTCTCTCTCCGCAGCCGGCAAAGCGCGCATTTTCGATCCGGCCGGAAAATCCAAACCCGAACTCCTCGAAAGCTCCTCGTTCGATATGACCCTCGATTACGGCGAGTTGGCAATTCACCGCGAAGCTCTTGCGGGTTGGGACGGCTCACCCTTCATGATCCATACCCTGGCCGCGGATGCCGCCGGCGCCCTGACGGATTCAAGCTCCCCGGCCGCCACCGATGCGGCGACCGGTCGCGGCAAACTCGCGCTCGTTTTTGGAAACATCTTCAATGCCGGCGGTCCGGCCTCCATCAGCTGGTACGACGGCTTCGCGTTCCCGGCGGCGGACCACCCCGGAGAACGCGGGGGGTACAAATACCTCCTCGATGCCGCCGAGAAGTTCGATCTTCCGCTGAACCTGATCGACTTGCGCGTCGAAACGCTTCCCGGTCTGGATCTCCTCGGCGTGCTCGACCGGCTGCGCGAACTTTCGGACCGGGGCCTGGTGGACCCGATCACCACCAGCACCTATGGATACTACATGCCCTGGCAGCCCGCCGACGCGGATGAACGCATGCTCCGGCTTGCGGGCGAACAGCGGGAGGCGTTCGGGCTCCCGCATCCGGATGTCTACTATCCATACGAAGGCTGGCTGACCGTGGAAGATCTGAAGGAGATCCGCGAAGCGGGGTATCCCGCGATCTATGCCACCGACCGGTATGGGTACTGGTTCGGTTGGCTAAAGGATGCGGATTGGGGGATTTCGGGCGCCGTGGAAAATTGGCATAAAGCCCAGCGGAAAATTCACATGGTCAACGGAGTAAAGATCTTCTTCGGTCTGCAGGGGTATCCTCCAGATCCGCGCCTGGGCAATGTTGATTTCGATCCGGGCTGGTACCTGCAAAATTGGGACAGCTTCGCGGGCACGGATGGGGGATTGCACCACGGATGGCGGCGCATGCTGCTCGACCTGGCGATCGACCCCGATCAGGAACAATACATCAGCATGGGCACCGATCTCTGGCTGACGTCGTGGTATTTCCAGAGCGACGCCGAGCGGAACATGAGATGGCTGGCCGCGCACCCGTGGATCGACGTCACGACATACAGCGACCTGCTGGAGCGCGGCTGGACCCCGGTGGATCACGGCGATCTCGGATTGGGCCCGGAAGAGCCGCTGGATCAGGCCGTTGACAACCAAACGCGCAGCAGCGGCGATTACTTCTGGCAGTATTATTACGGCGGCGTCTCGGACGGGCGCTCCGCCCTGATTCCGGCCGGGGAAAAAATCGAATCCTATTTCGATTACGTGCCGTATTTGAACGGCGGCCCGATCCCGAGCGGCATGAAGATGGGCGACGACAAAACCCCGGGAACCATCATCCACGAAACATTCCGACATCTGCGCAGTTCGCCCGGCAACGCGCTGACCGACCTGGCCTGGTTCGCCTACTATCTGAACATCACCGAACAAACCTTCCATGCCTCAAGGGAATACGCGAGCGGAGAAAGCGCCCTGGACGATCCGGGCGGCCCCTTCCTGCACCCGGGCGCGAAAGCGCAGGCCAATCATGTGCGGCAGGTCAATAAGCTCGTGGCTGCCGCGCATTGGGCGGAACAAACCGCGCGCGGAGAAGTGCCGGAGGAGATGCAAATCCTGGCGCAGGACCTCGACCTCGACGGCGAGGACGAATTCGTCCTGCAGAACGACCGCGTCTTCGCCATCTTCGAAAACGATGGAGGCCGGCTCGAATATGCCTTTTCCCACTCGCCTTCGGGCGGCGTATTCCAATGGGCCGGCCCTTTTTATCAATTCCAAATTTCCGGATACAACAATTACCTTGATGGTGAAATCCCTCCGGCGGACTCGCCCTGGACGGATGGTGTGTTTGAAGACCGGGTGACGGCGTCCGGAGAGAGCTACCGTTCCCGTGTATACGCAGCCGTTTGGAATTCGACCGGGCTGACCTTTGTCTCGCCGGACGGCAAAGTGCGCAAGACGTTCACCCTCGATGCGGAGACTGTACGGGCGCATTACACTCTCGGCGGCCCCGGCGATCTTTTTATCGGATGGGCGCTGACGCCTGGCGCCACCCGCCTGCACGCGCGCGGGTGGTGGTTCGGCATCGAACCGGTGCTGACGGCCGAGGCAGCCGGCTGGCAAATCCCCGGCGGATCGGCGCTGTTGGATTATTCCGGGGTGCAATTCGGAGGCGGTGCTTCGTTCCTCGATGATTCGTACCGCGCGGGAATGCGGGAACCGGATCCGCCCGCCGACTATACGGCCGACCACTGGCAGGCTTTCCCGTTCGTCCAGGCGGGCGTGGTCGGGCAGGGAGAATTCGATTTGCACCTTTCGCTTTTGGAAAAACCCGCCGGCTTGCCCGGGGCGACGCCGCGCCGGGATTCGATCTCAACGATCCCGCCGGACGAGGAACGGAAGCCGGGCGGCCCATTCGCACCGGCATTATGCGCGGTTATCATCCTTCCCGCCGCGGTCATCCTGCTCTTCGCGCTTTGGCTGTGGAGAAGGACCGGGAGACCGCGAAATCGATGAGGAATGCCCCCATGTTTATCCTGAATCTGAAGCCGCTGAATTGGAGTATTCCAGCCGTCCTCTCCGCCATGCTGCTGGCTGCGATGGCGTGCGCTTCCACAACCCCCGCGGCCGCGCCGACACAGGTGCCGGACAGGGTCTCGAGCGTCCCCGCCGGCGCCGTCAAGATGGGTCCGGAGAACGACCCCAATCCGGTCGGGTCGTACTCCGCGGAATACGCACAGCCGGTGCTTTTGCCGGGGGAGGTCAACACCGCGGGAGCGGAGGATTCTCCGTTCATCCTCCCGGACGGCAATACGCTGTACTTCTTCTTCTCGCCCGATATGAAGGTGCCCGCTGAACAACAAGTTTTCGACGGGGTGACCGGAATTTATATCTCGCATAAAAACGGCGGCGAGTGGGATGCGGGCGAGCGGGTTTATCTCGAGACGCCGGGAACACCGGCGCTTGACGGCTGCGCCTTCATCCTGGAGGATACGATCTGGTTCTGCACGATACGCGAAGGGCTGAGCGGCATACACTGGTTTGCCGCCCGGCAGAAGGGCGGGATCTGGCAGGATTGGGCGGCGGCGGATTTTAACCCGGAGCACCAGGTCGGCGAACTGCACATGACGAAGGACGGAACCGGGTTGTACTTCCATTCCGCGAGGCCCGGCGGCAAAGGCGGATTGGACATTTGGTTTTCGGCGAAAACCGGGGAAGGTTGGG
>CAZYSF010000410.1:0-4767 GCA_964649635.1 uncultured Anaerolineales bacterium
CGCCGCATGCGTTCGCGTCTGCCCGTCTTCGGAATTTCTCTCCTCGCCGTATTGCTCACCCTGATCCCCTACGGCTTGGCGCATGCGTACGCCGGCGATTACCGCTTCACCGGTTTTCTTTTCAATCCGTACGATGCCGCCTCGTATCTGGCGAAGATGCGGCAGGGATATGACGGGCAGATTCTGTATTCGTTGGCCTTCACCGAGGCCCCCGGCCCGGGCGCCCTGTTTTTCACGTACTATCTTCTGCTCGGGCATCTGGCCCGGCTGCTGCATCTCCCCCTGATGGCGGTGTGGCACATGGCGCGGATTCTCGGCGGGGCGTTCTTCCTGACCGCCGCCTGGGAATTCTTCGGCCGGATCGGGCTTTCCAACCGCGGCCGCCGCATCGCCTGGATCATCCTCCTGCTCGGTTCGGGATTCGGTTTCCTGGCTGTTCCTTTCGGAGCGTTTACGGCCGACCTTTGGGTGGCCGAATATATTCCCTTCCTCGGGCTGCTCACCAGCGCCCATTTTCCGCTCGCCACCGGGCTGATCCTGCTGTTGGCCGTCCGGATCGCCCTGCCCGCATCCCGGCCGACGGCCATCTCGATGGCGGCGGCGTTTTTTCTTGGAACAACGCTCGCCGCGATCCAACCGTTCGGATTTCTGCCCCTAGGAATTGCGCTGGCGGGTTGGATGATATGGATGCGGTTCGCGCAGGGCCGGTTCCCGGAGGGCGCCTTGCTGCACCTGGCGGCCGCCGGTTTTGGTTTCCTGCCCTGGGCTGTTTACGATTTTTGGGTCACCCGCAACCTGCCCAAATTCGCCATGTGGTTCTCGCAAAACCAGACTCCCACGCCGCCGGTCTGGGACATTGCGCTTTCCATGGGCCTGCCCGGTTTGATCGTCGCCGTAGCGTTCGTCCGCTGGATCTCTTACCGGGCTCCCTTGCGGCGGAAGCTCACGGCCATCCGCGGTGGAATTCTCCTGCCGGCGTTATGGCTCGCCGTCAATCTCGCATTGCTGTATGCGCCCTTCCCGCTCCAGCGCCGGTTGATGCTGGGGATGTGGATCCCGCTGGCCGCGTTGGCGGCGCCGAAATTGGAAAACCTGCTGTTCCGCCCCGCGCTCCAGCTTCGTTACGCGCTGTACGCCGCCATCCCCCTGTTCGCAGCCAACCTGGTGTTTTTATCCGCCGTCAGGATCAACGCCGTGAGTCATCATCCGCTGATCTTCCTGAGTCCGGACTCGGCGGCCGCCGTCGACTGGCTGAATGCCAATGCGCAGGGATCGGTCATCCTGGCTTCGCCGGAAAACAGCGCCTGGCTGCCCGGAATGACCGGCGCACGGGTGGTGTACGGGCACGGGATGGAAACGCCGGATGCCGGCCGGGCGTTGGGCGATGTGGAAACATTTTTCGCGTCATCGGATGAAGCGCTTCGGGCGCAAATCCTCCGCGACCGCCAGGTGGATCTGGTGCTCTGTTCGACGGATCAGACCGGTTGTGCTTTCTCGGAGGGCGGATCGCTTGTGGAAGTGTTCTCTTCGGGAAATATTAAAATATTCTCCGTTCGATAATCCTCTTCCTTCTGCGTCTTCGTGTCTTTGAGGTTTACTTTTTTTTACCACGAAGGCACTAAGAAACCTTTACCTTTTCCCTTTGCGCCTCTGTGTTTTGTGGATATTTTTTTCCACTAAGACACTAAGGCGTGAAGAAAACCAGAGCTTTTTCTTTAGCAGGTTGTTGAAATAGGCTGAGGGTGTCATTGCGAGGAGCGAAGCGACGAAACAATCGCCTTATTTTTCAGAAGGGGGAGATTGCTTCGCTCCCTCCGGTCGCTCGCAATGACACCTGTTTATTCCTTTTTCAACACCCTTTTAGTCTCCTCATGTCTTTTTTCCTTGATTATTGACATCCACATTAATTTTGATACAATAAATGAACGTTCGTTCAATTATTTTGACGTGAAAATGGCTAGAAAAAGGGATATCAAGACCACCGATACGCGAGCTGCGATCATTCAGGCGGCATATGAGTCGTTCCTCGTACGCGGCTATCATGGAACGGGTATGCGCCAAATCGCCTCCCAGGCCGGGTTGACTGTTTCGGCGGCGTACAACCATTTCCGTAACAAGGAAGATCTCTACACGGCGGTTCTTTCCGCGCACCATCCCTATGTAAAGATCCTGCCCGCCCTTTCCGAAGCCGGAGGCGATACGATCGAGGAATTCCTCACCGAGGGCGCACGCCGGATGCTCCAAGCGCTCGACCGGGAGCCCGGATTCCTCAAGCTGATGTTCATCGAGATCGTCGAATTCAACAGCAAACACATTCCCGCATTGATCGAGGAGATCCTGCCCCGGCTGCTTTCCTTTGCGCAATCGATCCCGCTTCGCAAGGGCCGGCTGCGCCCGTTCCCCCTGCCCGTGGTGGTGCGGTCCTTCGCCGGGATGTTCTTCTCCTATTACCTGGTCGAAATGCTGATCTGGAAGCATCTGCCGCCGGCCATGCGGACCGACTGCTTCCAGGACGTCGTCGATATCTACCTGCACGGGGTGATCGCCCCCTCCCCGGCTCACGCGGAGTAACCATGTCCCTCTCGCGACTGCTTGCCCTCATCCGCAAGGAATTCCTGCAGATCCGCCGGGATCCCCGCACGCTGGTCCTGGTGATCGTGATCCCGGTAATGCAGATGTTCCTGCTCGGCTACTCGGCGACCAACGACGTGCGCAATGTGGCGCTGATCGTCCTCGACCAGGACCGCAGCCCGCAGGCCCGCGCATTGCTCGACGCCTACCGCGCGGCGGATTATTTCCGCGTGTCGGCCGAGGTGCAATCGGAGGATGAACTTCGGACGATGATCGACGGGGGAGAAGCCAGGGCCGCCGTGATCATCCCGGCCGGGTACGGGGAAAAGATCAGCGGCGGCGGCAAGGCTCAAATCGTCTTCATCCTCGACGGTTCGGATCCCTCGGCGGCATCCACCGCGCTCTCGGCCGCCCAGCTGATCGGCCAATCCTACGCCACAACCATCCTTGCCGAACGCATGGCGCGGCGCGGAGTCGCCACGGCGGTGGAAGCGCCGCTGGAGGTCCTCACCCAGGTCTGGTACAACCCCGACCTGGTCAGCGCGTATTTCATGATCCCGGGCGTGATCGGCATGATCCTGCAGGCGCTGACTTCGATCCTGACCGCCTCGGCCATCGTCCGCGAACGGGAACGCGGCACGATCGAACAGTTGATTGTCACCCCCATCCGCCCGCTGGAATTGATCATCGGCAAATTGCTCCCGTACGTGCTGCTGTCCTTCCTGAACACTTTCGAGGTGATCGCCCTCGGGCACTGGTGGTTCGGCGTGCCGGTCCGCGGCGATCTTGTGCTGATCGCCCTGCTCTCGGGCCTCTTCCTGCTCTCAAGCCTCGGGATCGGCATGCTCGCCTCGACCATCGCCAACACCCAGCAGGAAGCCATGCTCACCGTCTGGATGACGCTGCTTCCCAGCCTCTTCCTTTCAGGATTTTTCTTCCCGCTGGAAGCGATGCCGCCGGTGCTGCAGGTGTTCTCCTACTTCACCCCGCTCCGGTATTACCTGATCATCATCCGTTCGCTGATGCTCAAAGGCGTCGGCGTCGAATCCCTTTCCCAGGAAATTTTCGCGCTCGCCGTATTCGGCGTGGTGATCATGGGGGTCGCCGCGCTCCGGTTCCGCAAACGCCTGGATTAACGTCAAGGAGGTTTTTATGCACGGGACAATTCGCCGCATCCTGCCGGTCATCGTCATCCTAATACTGGCCGGCGCCGCGCTCGGCTGGTACTTCTTCTCACGGGCCGATTCGAATGCCGACGGCGCGATCGCCGCTTCGGGAACGGTCGAGGCGGTGGAGGTGGTCATCTCCCCGGAACTGTCGGGCCGGGTGACGGAGGTCCTCGTGATGCAGGGCGAGTCCGTCGCCGAAGGCCAGCCGCTGTTCAAATTGGACGACACACTCCTGCAGGCCCAGCGGAAATCGGCGGAAGCCGCCCTGGCCGCGGCGCAATCCGGTTTGGAGACAGCGCGCGCCGCGTTGGATACGGCGCGAACGCAATATCAGCAGGTTCTGGAGACCGCCCGCCTGGCGGAATCCTCCGCCGCGATCTTATCCGCCCAGCCGTCGGATTTTGATCAGCCGATCTGGTTTTTCACCAGGGAGGAACAGATCGCCGCGATGGAGGCGGAGGTGGAAGCCGCCCGCAAGGCGCTCGAGGAAGCGCTGGATAAACTGGATGCGCTTCTGAAGGATCCGGCGCACGCGGGAATCCTTGCCGCTGAGACGCGCCTGGCGCAGGCCCGGGCGGCATACCTGACGGCCCAGGATGCGCTAAACCGGGCGAATCCCTCCGGCGATGCGGATTGGATCGATGCCGCGCAGGAGACACTCGACGCCGCGCAGTCGGAGCTGGAGGATGCCCAGCAGGCTTATGACGAATTGCTGACTACCGATGCGGGGGAGGAATTATTGAAAGCGCGGGCGCGGGTCCACGCGGCGGAAGACCGCTATGATGCCGCCCTCGGCCGTCTGGCGCAGCTGCACACGGGCGAGGATTCGTACCCGGTCAAGCTGGCCGCGGCGGCCGTGCGGCAGGCGGAAGCGGGTGCGGCCCAGGCTGAAAAAGCCATTAACCAGGCCCGGGCCCAGCTCGACGCGCTGGATGCCCAGATCGGAAAGCTGACCGTGTTCTCACCCTCCGCCGGCACGGTGATCGAACGCAACATCCAGCCGGGCGAAGTGGCCGTCGCCGGCTCG
>CAZYSF010000411.1:0-1861 GCA_964649635.1 uncultured Anaerolineales bacterium
GCTCCAGGGCGGCGCGGCCGGCGTAGCTATCGCCCAAACGGATTTGTCCTTTTCTGACGGCCTTGGCGCGGAAGCCGTGCTCGGCGCCGAATTCCAGCATTTGCAAATTGGGATTTAAGATCAAAATGTCGGCCGCATCAATGTTAAGTTCGGCCGTGACATGGGTGAGAATTTCCGAAAGGTTGTGCACAAGGTCAAAATTGGCCGCGATGACCCGATCGATGGTGCTCATGGCGGAGAGATGCTCGAGCTGCCGCCGGATCCTGTCGACTGAGCGCGTGCGCTCGGTGATATCGCGTTCGACTGAAATGGCATAATGCTTTGAGCCGACTTTCATCTCCGTCACCGAGCTCTCGAAGACCCGGATCGTGCCGTCCTTGCACCGGTGCTTGACCTCGAATACCGCGCCTGTTCCGGAAAGAATTTTCTGGCGCCTCTCACCAATGACCTTGGCGGAATCGGGCGCCCCCTCGATGAAAGACACCGGCTGGCCTATCAGTTCGTCCCGGGCATAACCGAGGACCTTTACCGTCGCGCTGTTTGCTTCGCGGATCACGGGTATGCCTTCCGGCGTGATCTCCAGCTGAAGGATGACATCCCCCGCCTGCTCGAAGAGAATTCGAAACCTTGCTTCGCTCTGCCGGAGTTCCTCTTCCGCCTGCTTGCGCGCGGTGATGTCCACACAAAAGCCAAGAATCCTGGTCTTCGTGAGTTTTACGGCACTGATGGTCAGGCAGCGCTTTGAACCGTCTTTATGTTTATGCCAAAGATCGGCCCTTGCCGCTTTCATTTCATTAATCTTGCTGAAGTAAGCCAGTCCGTCTTTTAGGGATTCTTCGGCCACCAAATCCTGGATCGACATGGTAATAATTTCTTCTTTGGAAAAACCAAGGATCCGGCAGGCGGAAGGATTGGCGTCGATGTATCGGCCGGTCTCATCAATAATGAATATGCCGTCGGGGGCGTACTCGATATAATTCCGGAATTTTTCTTCGCTCTCGCGCAGCGCTTCTTCCGCCAGCCTGCGCTCAGTAACGTCGCGCACAACGCCGCGCGAGCCCACAATCCGATCTCCCTCAATGATGGAGGCGGACTTGACCTCGATATAGGCGCGTGTCCCGTCCGGCCGCACAATCTGGCTGTTGATGACTGCCTGAGAGTGCCCGGCCTGCATCATCTTGCGGTGCGTCTCGCCGAGTTCCTGAAGCATCTCCGGCACGACAAAATCAAGGAACGGCCGGCCCACCAGCGCCTGCGGGGTTTCAACACCATAGATTCCGGCCAGAGCGGGGTTGGCGAATGTGAAGATCCCCGCCTCATCCGAAACATAAAATCCGTCGTTGACCTCTTCAACCAGCGTGCGGTATTTTTCCTCACTCGACCGCAGGGCTTCCTCCACCTCTTTAAACGTCAGGATCTGCTCTCCGCCCACGCCCGAGACGATGAGCGCATCCACCTCGCCGCCGCGGATGGCGCGTAAAATCTCCTCGGCTTCGTCCAGCCGCGCCCGCAGGTCTTTATTTTCAGCCGTGAGTTGTTTTTGTGTTCTGCTCGTCGTTTTCTTTTGCATGGAAAAACCCTATTCCGGATTTAAACCTAAAAAAAGCAATTACGGGTGTTGCCCGGCGGTGCTTTTGGATGAGAAGGTGATGGCCGGGAATTCGCCGCCTTGCATCCTCCGCCGTCTGCCCGTGCCCACGCGCATCGACCAGCCGGGCCACCCAGAGTGCGAACTGCCTTGTACGGAGCTTCATCGCCTCATGATCCCCCACGGCTTCCCGACTCCATTTGCTGGGTGCTGAAAAAGGAATAAACAGGTGTCATTGCGAGCGACCGGAGGGAGCGAAGCAATCTCCTTCTT
>CAZYSF010000412.1:0-3007 GCA_964649635.1 uncultured Anaerolineales bacterium
CGCCGATCCCGGACGGCGTTGCGGCGGATGTGCGCCGGCTGAGCCTCGAGACGTTCCGGGTGACCCAGACGCTCGATTTTGCGCGCGTGGATTTCCGGCGCCACAGCGGGGAAAAACTGAAACCCTACATCATCGAGATCAACTCGCTCCCCGGCCTGACCCCGATCAGCGACCTGACCATCTGCGCGCAGACGGAAGGCTGGAGCTATGCCCGGTTGATCCAGTCGGTTCTGGAAGCCGGCGCCAAACGGTACGGATTGCTCCCAGACCACGAGGAAGCGGATGACGTTCGGACCGGGAAGGACGTTACCGAAAAGGCTTGACCGGCGCGCCGCGCGGGTTTGAAGCCGCCGGATGGGCCGCCGGAGCCGGAATGAAAAATCGGGATATTCCTATCGCCTATGACCAACGACGCGAAAATATTTATTGAACCAAGCCGGCCGGAAGACCGGGCGGCGATTGGGGAGATCGCCCGGCGGGCGGGCGTCTTTACCCCGGAAGAGGAAGATTCTGTCTTCGAATTATTCGACGCCCACCTGCATTCGGCCGACTCGGGGTATGAATGGTTTTCCGCCCGGGCCGGAAACCGGATGGTGGGTTTTGCCTGTTACGGACCGACCCCGCTGGCGCAGGGCGCGTATGATTTATATTGGATCTGCACCGACCGGGAGTTTCAGGGCCAAGGGGTGGGGCGGGCCTTGTTCTCCGCGATGGATCTGGAAATCCGGAACCGGAAGGGCCGCCTGATGATGATCTGGACCAGCGGCGGAAAAGAATACCTGCCGGCGTCGAAATTCTACGAGGGAATGGGATGCGAGCTCTCGGCCAGGATCCGGGATTATTACAAACCGGGCGAGGATATGGTCGTGTTCGTGAAATATTATTCCGCGCAATGATTCTCCCCGCAAAGAGAATTTAAATATCAAATACGCAGAAGAAATCTTTTCTTTGTGTCTTCGCGTCTTAGCGCCTTTGCGATAAAAAAAGGAAAACTTAACGCAAAGACGCAACGGCGCAAAGCCGCAATGCAAGTAAATCCAAAATTAGTTTCTCTACCCATAATAATTCTTGGTTTTGGACTACTTTGCGCCTTTGCGACTTTGCGTTAAGAAAGAAATCTCAAATGTAGAGACGCAAAGACGCAACGGCGTATAGAAAAATAATTCTTAAAAAAATATTAAAAACAAAAATTATAAAAAATATTTCCCGCGAAGGACGAAAAAAGGTTCTGCGGAGCCCGCGAATGTTAAAGAGGTCGAAAAGGAATTTTAAGATTCGACCCATTGACTTCCCTGTTTTGTCATGTAGAATGAAAAATGATCAAGGAGAACGTTGATCCGCTTCAGCGGAAAAACAATCAGGAGAGACATGAGACGAAACGCAAAAGAAATTTATAATCCGTACTCGGTCTTGATCCTTCACAATGTAATGAGCGATTGGACTCCGGCAGACATCGAAGCTGCCGAACAGGCGGTGACCCGGATGAAGTACGGGCTGGCATCGCTTGGCATGGAAGTCACTTCGATCCCCGTTCGGCGCGATATCGAAGGCGCGCTCCGCGGTTTTGATCCCAGAGAATGCATTATCTTCAACTGGTGTGAAGGATTGGACGGCGAACCCAACGCCTACGACGCGATTCCGCCGATCCTCGAACGGCTCGGTTTTATGTACACCGGCTCGGATGCCTGGTGCCTTAAAATCACAGAGGATAAGGTCGCGACCAAGGAAATTCTGCGCCGGCACCGTGTTCCCACGCCGCAGGCGGCCGTGTATTCGCGGCCCGCGCGCAACGGGTGGGTCCGCTTCCCGGCGCTGGTGAAACCCGCCACCGAACACTGCTCGTTGGGGATCACCCGCGACTCCGTCGTAGACAACTCGGATGATCTGCGCAAGCGCGTGGAATTCGTGCTGGATACCTACCACTGCAAGGCCCTGGTCGAGGATTTCATCGACGGGCCGGAATACAACGTCTCGTTGTGGGGGAACGACCGCTTGGATGTGCTGCCCCTGTCCCTAATCGACTATTCCGTCTTTCCGGATTATCACGACCGGCTGTGCTCCTACGACGCCAAGTGGGATCCGGCTTCGGAAGCGTACCTGCTTACCTCTGTGCGCTGCCCCGCGCCGGTGGAAGACGAACTGCGTCATCGGATCGAAAACGTCTGCCGGCGGACTCAGCGTTCGCTGCGCGTGCGGGATTACGGCCGCGTGGACCTGCGCGTCCGGGATGGAATCCCCTACGTCGTCGACGTGAACTCCAATCCGGATATCACCATGGAGGGCGGTTTCGCCCGCTCGGCCCGCGCCGCCGGCTACGATTACGGCCAGACGATCGCGCGCATCCTCGACCTGGCGACGGCCCGCTACGCCATCCCGGCTCAGATCCCGGAACGCGTCATGGTGATGGCCTGACGGTTGGCTGTCTCAAAGCCCCGCCCATCGGCGGGGCTTTTTTTATCCTGGCTTTACCCGGCTGATTCTCCACGCCGGTAAACCTTGGTACAATTCCGGAACGAACGGCGGATACATGCAGCAACTTCCCCTCTTTCATTCGAACTGCCTGACGGTCACCGAAATCAATCGATTGGCCCGGACAACGCTCGATAACGATCCGCTCCTGCAGGATGTGTGGATCGGGGGCGAGGTTTCGGGCTTGTCGCGCCCGGCATCCCGACATTTGTATTTCACGTTGAAAGATGCAGGCGCTTCGATTCGCTGCGTAATGTGGCGCGACGCGGCGGCGCGGGTCGCGATTCCGTGCGAGGGCGAGGCGGTGGAGGCGCACGGCCGCATCAGCCTGTACGAGGCGGGCGGCCAATATCAACTCTATGCGGATTATCTCCAGCCGGCCGGGCAGGGCGAGCTGTACGCCGAATTCATGCGCCTGAAAGCCAAGCTGGAAGCCGAAGGATTGTTCGATCCCGCGCGGAAGCGGGGGATCCCGCGCGGACCGCGTTGCATCGCGGTCGTCACATCCCCGATCGGGGCGGCCTGGCAGGATGTCCAG
>CAZYSF010000413.1:0-3963 GCA_964649635.1 uncultured Anaerolineales bacterium
TGAATGCAGAAATCCGCCGCGCGATCCCTGGAATGGATAGATCCACGTCATCAGGATGAAGATCATCAGGAAATATAACAACGCCGTCCGGACGGCGGGAAACCGGCGCAGCCGCCAGATCCCCCATCCGACCAGCGGAAACAGAAAAACGAGCCCGAGAACGAAAAAGGTCGTCATCAGATTGTCTTGGAGAGCTGTCCAACGGGCGTTTAAGATGCCGCCGAGGCCGCTGTTAAAAAAGCGTTCCATAGTTATCCCGGAAGAGGGATACCGGAACAAATCGTTGTATTCCACCAACCAGGCGGCTTTCTCAGCGCCGGGTGGGAACGGGCTTCCCCAGACCGCCAGGTTGCGAACGTACCAGAACCCGCTCGTCAGCAGATACCCCGCGCCGAGCGCCGTCAGCCGCTGCATCCGTCCGAATGCGTTCGGGGTACTCTCCCCCACAACGAGAAATCCGGCGAGGGCCAGGAACAGAATCCCGTCGGCGCGGGTTAAATGCGCCAGGCCGCACAACACGCCGATCCACAACGCGTTCGTCCAACGGTATCCTTCGGCCAGCCGCGGGGATAAATATAGGATCAAACCTCCGATCCAGGCGAAGATCAGAAAACTCTCCGTATTCAGCCAATACACCGTATAGAAACCGGACGCTATCGATAAAAATCCCGCCAGGATGGCTGTCCGGAAGGAGCCGGTGATCTGTTTTCCAGCCAGGAATACCAGAAGCGGGAAACCGGTCGCAAGGATGATCAAGGGCAATTGCGCCTGGCGGAATCCCTCCCCCGCGATCCACATTCCCGCCGCCGCCAGCAGCGAGGGAAGCGGCATCCAATACATGTTCCCGGGGTGGGGAATGGATGCGGATTCGTCAAGGTAATTCCAAAGGAAGTATTCGTTCCAGCCCTGCCCGCGAACGAGGTTCAGCCCGCCACCGTAGTAATAGCACGCGTCCACCACGCCCGGTTGGCGGATGAAATAGGCCTGTCCGAGCGCGGCCAATAGCGCGGTGAGGACGAGCAGTGCGAGGAGCGCGGTTTGATGGGGACGTTCGGATACAAATCGGTTCGACATGTCGGAATGGGATCAGGATTCGGGATGGAGTAGGATGACCGCCTGGGAATCCATGTAGTAGACCGTCCAACCCTCCGCTTTCAGCAAATGCAAGATCGGGGTGGAAGGTTCGACGAACACCACCCGGATCTGCCACCGCTCCAGAATCTCCCCCCACCCTTCCCGGCCCTGCACCACGGTGAGGTACTGGTCCAGAATTTCATCGGTGTACAAATCCGTGCGGCCGTCCACAAAGACCGGAGTCTCCGGCAGTTTCCACAGCAGGTAGGAACCGAAGTTGTACGAATTGAAGAGGCCGCCCTGGACGGGATGCGCCGCCAGGAAATCGGCTGCGGCGACGGGGGCCTGGCGGCGTACGGCCGCCTGGAGTGAATCCGGTGAGAGCACGGAAACTCCATAGACCAGAATCGCCGACGCAAGGATGGTCACCGCCGCGGTATGGACGGCGGATTGAATGCGCGAAACCGCGTGATCCGGTTTCCAATCCGGCAGATACTTCTCCAGCAGGGGTTGACCATAGCGCAGGATAACGGCCGGGGCGACGAGCGATAGTAAATTGGTGTTGCGCCAGGCCAGGAACCCCATGGTTCCGATGACCACAAGGAAGCATAAATCATCCGCCTCCAATTGCTTTGGCGAGTACGCGATCACGGTCCATGTGATCATAAACAACATCAGGAACAACTGGGCTTGCCCATTATGGAAATCCGGCGCCTGCCACTCCTGGATGAAATTCTGAAGGAAACGTATCGATACCGTCTGGAACGGGTAGGCCAGCACGGCCGGCCCGTGCGGATTGAATCCGGCGGCCGCCAGACAGGCCAGCAGGATGCCTCCCAGCCAAAGCAGCCGGCGGCCGGAATCGGTACGGGATTCACGCCGGACCAGAAATAAAACCCCCTGCGCCACGAGCGCTATCAAAATCAGGATGAACCCGACCGCGAACCCGGGATGCATATTCACCCAAAGCACCATGACCGGCGGCAGAATCCAGAGCGCGTTCCAATTCCCCCACAGGAATTTTCTCAGGACCAGGTAAAAGGCGGCGCTGAAGAGGAAGGTGAATAATTGCGGCCGGGCGCTCCAGAAGATTTCCGACGCCCCAGCGGCAAACACCAGAACAATGGCGATCGCAAACGGATTCCCGTCCATGCTGCGGTACACCAGCGCGAAGGCGAGGAGGATTGCGCCGGCGAACAACAGGTTCAGGGCGGCCAACCCTCCGGCGGTAAAAACACCAACCATAAGGATTTCCGACAACCAACCCGGGTAATACCAGGGCTGGCCGTTGCGGGTGAGTGAGAACCGGTCGACTTCCGGCAATGCCCGATGCTCCAGTATCCATTGGCCGGTCCGCAGATGCCACCAGGTATCGCTGTCGATCATCGGCCGGACGGCCATGAAAGCGATGCCGAGAAAGGCGAGGATGATCACCAAGCGGCGGAAATTCAACAGTTCCTCATTTCAACGGGTGCCGGGGGGGGAAAAGGCAGTCGGGCGCCGCAGGAGAGCCGGGTGGAACAGCGGCGCGCGGGTTACATCCTGCGCAAGGCTTCCGCATAAGCACGGTAAGCGTCTTGAAGGCGGCCGGCGCGGCTGCAGGCGTCCCCGAGAAGATTCCACAGCTGCGGAGACGCAGGATCCTGCTCCAAATAAGTCGTGAGATCGCCGGCGACAACCTCCGCGCTGGATGGGTCGTCGATGACCTGCTGATACGCCTCGGTTGCTTTCTGCAGGTCGGTCTCCAGGTAGACGCGGGCTTCCCGGATGAGCACTTCAGCTTCGATGTCGGTCAACTTGCGGGGCTTCTTCCGGGCAGGTTTCTTCGCGGGCTTTTCGGGTTTCGTCACGGGCGCAGGTGCGGCCGGGGTCGGGGCAATCGGGACCCATGCGCCGGTATTCGCCGAAGCCGCAGGCGGCGGTTCATCCGCCGGCAATGTTTCCCGCCGGAAAACCGGAGCCGGACGCTCAACCGGAGCCGGGACTGTCGGTACGGTGGGTGGAGCCGCAGGAGCAGGAGCCGCGGGTATGGTATACGCCGGTGAGGAAACCGGTGTGACGGTCCCCGGCCGAAGGCCGCCGGTTTGTTTCTTGGGGATTGGTGGAACTTCCGCAACGGCGCTTCCCAGCGCTTTCTGCAACCATTCGGGAGGAGGAACGAACGCACCCTCCTCTTCGTCCTCGTCCTGGACCGGCGCGGCGGCCTGGGGCGCGGGTTGGACCACCGGACGGCTGACCACAGCCTCGGGAGGTCTCGGCGCCGGCGGCGTCTCACGCTTGGCAAAGATGGGCGGCTGAGGTTCCACAACCGCCTGCACCTGCGGTGCCGCCTGGACCGGAATACGAGCCGGAGTGGCGATTTCCTCAGCGGGGATATCCAAATGCGGCACTTCGGCCGCGGGTTTCGGCGGTGCCACCGGCGGGGGAGCCGGTATTTCTTCAGGCGCAGGCACGGCGCTTCTGGAAACCTCGGAGAAGGAGGCCGTCACCTTTCGCAGCGATCCTGTCTCGCGTTTATCCATCCATCGGACGACCGTGTCGGACCCGCCCGGTTTCTGCGAATCCAACCAGGTCGGCAATTGCGTACCGCTGCTTCCCGGCTTTCCGGTCGGCGGCGGGGTGGAAGGCCTTACCCCGGCTTTCAGCGCCGACTCATCGAGGGAACTCAGGGTGGAAGTTTTTAATCGGCGGTCCAGCCAGCGTGCGACGGTATCGCTTCCGGTCGGTTTTAAAATCCCGGGAGTTTCC
The DNA here is from genome assembly GCA_964649635.1 of uncultured Anaerolineales bacterium. Lineage (GTDB taxonomy): Bacteria > Chloroflexota > Anaerolineae > Anaerolineales > RBG-16-64-43 > JAFGKK01. The sequence goes on from CAZYSF010000413.1 coordinate 3,823, forward strand.
GGGCTTCCTCCGGCCGGTGCATTTGAGGAGAGGCCTGTCGCCGGACGGGTGGCATCGAGCGGCGCGGGCGGGACGGGCTGGCTGGCGGCTTTGTCCCAATCGACTACCGGGGGCGGCGTCGCTCCAGGGGTCGCCGGTTTC
>CAZYSF010000414.1:0-5476 GCA_964649635.1 uncultured Anaerolineales bacterium
CCAGATGGCGGCCGGCGACCTGACGACGCCGGTCCGCATCACGGGGCGCGATGAAACAGCCGAACTGTTCCGGGAATTTGATTCGATGCGGTTGAAGATGGCGGATTGGAGCGGAGCGCTTTCCGCCGCCGTCGAGCGCCAGACCCACCGACTATCGACTCTGTATGCGATTGACCGCGTGGCTTCGAAAACGCTGGCGCTCGAGGAAGTGCTGACCGTTTCGCTCGAGCGCGTTCTGGACCTGATGACGATGGATGCGGGCGCGATCCTCCTGATGGAGCGGGGTTCGTGGCACGCGGCCGTGCATCAGGCGCTGGATCCGGCGCTGGCGCAGACCCTGACGGAGCTGGATCCCACCCAGCACGCGATCGGCGCGGCCGCCATGGAAAAGACGGTCGTGGTCGCGTCCCTGGCGGATCTCACGCCGGAAACGCTGGCCGAGGCGGTCGGCCAATCCGGCTTTCACACCGTGGCCGTCACGCCGCTCATCGCCAAGGATCAGGCGCTGGGCGTCCTGGTCCTGTTCACCCAGGCGGAGCGCTCATTTGCGGTGGACGATCTCGATTTGCTGGAAACAATCGGCCAGCAGATCGGCGGCGCGGTGCACAACGCCCAGCTGTTTGAATCCGAGCAGCACCGGCGCGCACAGGCGGAGGGGCTGTATGAACTCGGGGCGGAGATCATCGCCCTCTCCACCCTGACCGAGACCGCCCGCGCGATCTGCGCCAGGATCGCCAAGGCCACCCGCGCCCATTCGGTGATCGTCACGCTGATCGAACAGAACGGGCAGGTCGGGCTGCGCCTCGGCGCCGATGCGCGCGGAGTCGCCTCGCAGGAGCCGCCTCCCCGTCCGCACGGGCTGACCATGCAGGTCTTCCTCGACGGAAAAACCCTGGTCGTATCGAAGTCCGACCTGAAGCAGGCCGCCATCACCTCGCAGCTGCTGGCGGAAGGCGTTCAGGCGCTGATCGGGCTGCCGTTGCGGGCGGCCGGCCGGGTCATCGGAACGCTGTTTGTCCGCTATGACAAGCCGCGCACGTTCTCCGAAGAAGAGGTGCGCGGGCTGACGACGTTCGCCAACACCGCCGCGATGGCGCTCGAACGCGCCCGCTTGATGCAGGAAACCGAGCGGAGGCTCGAGGAAGTCGGGGCGCTGTATGAACTTTCCAGCGTCCTGCGCGGGACGATGACCCTGCGCGAGATGCTGCCGCTCCTGCTGCATCAGGCGGTACACATGGCGCGGGCCGACGCCGCCAGCATTTCGCTGGTGGAAGGACGCGAGATTGTCTGCCGCGCCGCGGAGGGGCTGGCGACCGAGGTGATCGACCGGCGCATGCCGCTCGGCGAGGGCGTGATCGGGGGCGTGGCGGCCAGCGGCGAACCGCGCCAGACTCCGTTCCTCCCGCGCGACCCGCTGATTATTCCGCCGTCGGGATCCGGCGCCGTCGTGCGCGGGGTCGGATCCACGCTGTGCCTTCCGCTGCGGACGGCCAACGAGGTGGTCGGGGTTCTGCTGCTGATCTCCTACAGCCGCTCGCAGTTTTCGGAGAACGAAACCCGGCTGCTGACGGCCGCCGCCGATGTCGCCGGGGGCTCCATTCACCGGGCAAACATTTTCGAGCAGCTCGAGCACCGGGTGCATGAACTCGGATCGTTGTATGAATTCGGGCAGGCGGTCTCCACCAGCCTGCGGCTGGAGGATGTCGTCCGCCTGGTGGTCGAAACGGTTCCGCCCGCCGTGCACGCCCAGGCGATCTGGGTCTTCCTGTGGAACGAGGTGGAAGAGCGGCTGGTGCTGCAGCATCTCGGGGAGGCGCCGCCTTCCGCGCAGGCCGAGGTGAAATACCGGGCCGGCGAAGGATTGGTGGGCTGGGTGTTCATCGAAGGCCGCCCGGCCATGGTCGCCGATGTGCGTTCGGATCCGCGCTGGAAGCAGGAGCCCGAGCATGAGGAGGCGGTCCTGGGGTTCCGCGTCAAGGACGTCCTGGCCGTCCCGATGATCCACGGGAAGAAGGTGCTCGGCGTGCTGCTGGCCATCAACCGGCAGCAGGATGTCAAATTCTCCGACACCGACCGGTCCCTGTTCGAGGCGCTGGCCGGGCAGACGGCGATCGCGATCGAAAACGCCCAGCTGTTCGAAGACGTGCGCGACATCTCCGTCGCGACGATCTCCTCCCTCGCCACCGCGATCGACGCGCGCGACCCGTACACCCGCGGCCACTCCGAGGATGTGACCAGGATCGTGGTTCAGCTGGCGCGCGAACTCGGCTGGCAGGGGGCGGATCTGGAGATGCTTGAATTCGCCGCGCTGCTGCACGACGTGGGCAAGATCGCCGTCCCCGACGACATCCTGCGCAAACCGATGGAACTTGTGCCCGAAGAGTGGAACATCATCTACCTGCACCCGTACCACAGCGCCCAAATTCTCCGCCCGGTCGAGCCGCTGCACAAGATCATCCCCTGGATCTACCACCATCATGAGCGCTGGGACGGGGTCGGCTACCCGGACCGGCTGAGGGGCGAGGCCATACCGGAAGGCGCGCGGATCATCGCCGTGGTGGATGCGTTCAACGCCATCACCACCAACCGGCCCTACCACAAGGCGCTTTCGGAGCAGGAAGCCCTGGAGGAGATCGCGGTGAACTCCGGAAAGCAGTTCGATCCGACCGTGGTGGAGGCGTTCCTGAAGATCATGAAATACAAGAAATAAAATCCTCTGGAAAAACCATCCCCGGTTGTGATAGGATTTCCGCGCAGATCCGGTCCCGGGCCGCCTTGCCCGAACGACGGGTACCGGATCCACGGAGCCTATAAATGCCGATTTACGAATATGTTTGCGAAGCCTGCCGCCATGAGTTCGATCTGCTGCGGCCGATGCGCGAAGCGGATGTGCCGGCGGTGTGCGATTCCTGCGGCAGCCAAAAGTCGAAGCGCAAGCTGTCCCTGTTCAACGCCCAGAGCGGCGGGAAAAGCGTTGCCGGCACGAATACGTCCTCGTGTTCAGGCTGCGCCGGCGGATCGTGCGGCTCGTGCGGCCATTGACTCCTCGAAGGATTCCACGAAGAGCACGAAGAGAACCTGAAGAACACTAAGAATATTAAGATCCTCATGCCCGGGAACAAATGACCTGTCAGGTCTTTTTTTTAATCATGAACCTGGGCTGAGGGATGTAAAAACCAGACCGACGCGGTCTTAAGACCGCGTCGGTCTGGTTTTTCTGTCCCCGAAAGGCCAAAAAATAGTCTAATTAAGACCTATTGACTCCTATTACCCCCAGTGCTAATATATTTATACCCTACCCAGGGGGGTGGGGTTATAAGGAATGAAAATGACCGGAAATAACGAGATTTTGCGAAGAGCTCGAGTAGCCTCCGGGCACCTGGAGGGCATTGCGAAGATGATCGAGAAGGACAGCTATTGCATCGACGTCATCCGCCAGATCCAGGCTGTGCAGGCTTCGCTCGACCGACTCTCGGCCAAGATCCTTGAAAATCATTTGAATTCCTGCGTCACAACCGCCGTGCGCGGAAACGATCCGGACGCGCGGGAAAAAGTATTGAAGGAAATCAGCGAAGTGTTTCAGGCGGCGAACAGGAGTTGACCCCTCCCCCGACCCCTCCCCCGAATGGGGAGGGGAGAAAGGGCGGCACAAGGAGAAACCATGAAAACCGTAACACTGACCATCCCGTCCATCACCTGCAGCCATTGCGTCCACACCATCACGACCGAGCTGATGTCGATCACCGGCGTGAAAAAGGTCACCGGGGATGAACGCACCAAGCAGGTCGTCGTGGAATTCGACTCCCCGGCGACGATTGAAATCATCCGCGACGTGCTGACCGAGATCAATTACGAGCCGACGAACATATAGACGCGATCCCATGACCGGGCCGTAAGGGCGACCCACTGGGTCGCCTCCTACACAATCGCCGTAACCATGGCGACCCACTGGGTCGCCCCTACAAAATCGCAGTAACCAGGGCGGCCCAATGGGCCGTGCCGATCGGATATCAAAATGGCCAACGAACACATTACCCTGCCCATTACTGGAATGACGTGCGCCAACTGCGTGGCGACGATCGAACGCAACCTCAAGCGGCTGCCGGGCGTGCAAAGCGCGGAGGTTAACCTGGCATCCGAACGCGCCAGCGTCGAGTACGATCCGGCCCGGCTCGGGCAGGAGGCGATCATCGAGCGGATCCGGCATGCCGGGTACGACGTGGCCGTCGGCGAGGAGACGGTTTCCCTGAAGCGCCTTTCCGACGCCGGGCAGGCTCAGCGGCTTGAAAAACGCCTTCGCGCGCTGCGCGGCGTGCTCGAAGCCGCCGTTTCGGTCACCACCGAAAAAGCGGCGGTTAAATTCATCCCGACCGTCATCACGATCGCCGAGATCCGCCAGGAGATAGCGGCCGCCGGAATCGAAGCGGCGGAAACCGCCGGCGCGGGCGAGGATGCCGAGGCGCGCGCGCGCCGGATGGAGATCGAATTCCAGCGCCGGCGCCTGATCTGGGGCGTCGCGCTGACCGTCCCGTTATTCTTAATGGCGATGGCGCGCGACTTCATGCTGATCCCTGAGATGATCGGGATGGCGCCGTGGTTCAATTGGGTGCTGTTCCTGCTCGCCACGCCCGTGCAGTTCGGGGTCGGCTGGCAGTATTACACCGGCGCGTACCACGCCATCCGCAGCGGATCGGCCAACATGGACGTGCTGATCGCGATGGGCTCCTCGGCGGCGTACTTCTATTCGGTCCCGGTCCTGCTCGGGCTGCTTCCCGGCCACCTGTATTTTGAAACGGCCGCGGTCATCATCACCCTGATCGTGCTGGGCAAGTACCTCGAAGCGCGCGCCAAGGGCCGGACGAGCGACGCGCTGCGCAAGCTCGCCTCGCTGCAGGCTAAGTCCGCCCACCGGATCCGCGGCGGGGCCGAGGAGGAGATCGCGGCGGAGGACGTCAAGCCGGGCGACATCCTCGCGGTCCGGCCCGGGGAAAAAATCCCGGTCGACGGATCGGTGATTGAAGGCCGCTCAAACGTGGATGAATCGATGATCACCGGGGAATCCATTCCCGCGGCGAAGGGGCCCGGGGACAGGGTCATCGGCGCGACGATCAACCGCCAGGGCGCCTTTAAAATGGAAGCGCTCAAGATCGGGCGGGATACGGTCCTCGCGCAGATCATGCGCCTGGTCGAGGAAGCCCAGGGCAGCAAGGCGCCGATCCAGCGCCTGGCGGATAAAGTCTCTGAATATTTCGTGCCCGCGGTGATCGTCCTGGCGGCGGTCGTGTTCGCCGTTTGGCTGGTCGTCGGGCTTGGCGCGGGCGCGGCGGACGCGTTCACGACCGCGCTGATCCGCGCGGTGGCGGTGCTGGTGATCGCCTGCCCGTGCGCGATGGGGCTTGCCACCCCGACCGCGGTGATGGTCGGAACCGGGAAGGGCGCCGAGATGGGCATCCTGTTCCGCAGTGCCGAAGCGCTG
>CAZYSF010000415.1:0-4897 GCA_964649635.1 uncultured Anaerolineales bacterium
GCTAGCCGGGCAGGATGTCGAGATGCCCTTCGATATGATTCACAGGCAGCACCTCAAAAGCCTGGTGGAGCGCGGGGAAGTGCCGGTCGAGCGCATCGATGATGCTGCGCTGCGCGTGCTGCGCCAGCAGATCCGTTTTGCCCAGGGCCGCGACCCGCGTGAATATTCTCTGGATGTGGTCGGCGGCGAAGCGCACCGCAAGCTCGCCCGCGAGGCGGCGGAAAAAGCGATCGTTCTGCTGAAGAACGAAGGCCCATTGCTGCCGCTGAAAAAGGTGAAGAAGCTGGCGGTGATCGGAAAGCTGGCCGCTGTGCCGAACACCGGCGACAGTGGTTCTTCGAACACCCGCCCGCCGTACGTGATCACCCCGCTCCAGGGGCTGCAGGAAGCGCTCAAGGGGCGGGCGGAAATCATCTACGATGATGGCAGCGATCCCGCCCGGTCCGCGCAGGCTGCCCGTGAAGCAGATGTGGCTGTTGTTGTTGCCGGATACACTCACCTGGATGAAGGCGAGTTCACCTCGCCCGATTCGGTAGCCGAGTTGGCCAAATATTTTCCCCCGCCTACTCCCGAAGAACTGCCCATGGCGCAGGCGATGAAGGCAAACATGGGCCCGACGGACGGCGCGGACAACGCCATGCCACCGGGCGGGGACCGCAAACTGCTGACCCTGCACCCCGATGAGGAAGCGCTGATCCGGGCGGTTGCCGCATCCAACCCGCGCACCGTGGTGGCTATGATGGGAGGCAGCGCGATCATCACCGAGAACTGGAGCGGGCAGGTCCCGGCGATTCTTATGCTGTGGTACCCCGGGATGGAAGGCGGACATGCCTTCGCGGATATTCTGCTGGGGAAAGTCAACCCAAGCGGCAAGCTGCCCTGTGTGTTCGCCGCCAAGCCCGAAGACCTCCCCTATTTCGACATGAATGCAAAAGCGATCACGTATGATTTATGGCATGGCTACCGCAAGCTGGAGCGGGATGGAAATACTCCCGCCTTCCCCTTTGGCTTTGGGCTGAGCTACACCACCTTCGATTTTAAAAACCTTCGCCTGTCGAACGCATCGTTGGGCGCAAACGACACCCTCACCGCCACATTGGATGTGACCAACTCCGGGCCGGTGGCCGGAGACACCGTCGTTCAGATCTACGCCGCTGCGCCAACCTCGCGGGTCGAGCGCGCGCCGAAAGAGTTAAAGGCTTTCCGGCGGATCGGGCTGAAACCGGGCGAGACCAAAACCGTCACGGTGGACATCCCGGTTAAAGACCTCGCATATTATGACGAACAGTCCGGCTGGACGGTGGAACCCACCCGCTATACGTTGATCGTCGGCCAGCACTCGCTGGATGACAAGGCACTGCGAGCGGAGGTTACTATCTCCTGAACGGGGGTCGGACAAAACAGCCGGTGATTGAGGAACCTGGCCGCTTTCGCGGGTTGATGACTACCCTGCGGCTTGCCCGGTTTAGAATCCTCCGGGGCGGGCAAACCCGCTGAAGCCACGGGCTGGGAAGTCCTTTTCGATTTTCCGCAACAGCGATACCAGGCAGATACAACAGGCTCATGCTTGAATAAATCCGGGCAGCTCCAGGCGAACGATGTGCTGCGGCGCCTACACTACCAAAATAATCCGATCATTTGTGCTCAATGGTTTCCTTCAATTTTCGATATGCGGAATTGAAATTCTTCATTTTTCTTTCTGCAATTTCACGATACTCCGGCGCCAGCCCAGCGACCATATCGGGATGATACATTTTAACGAGTTTTCTATACGCAGAAATTAATTCGTCCCTGGTTGCGTTTCTGCCAATATTCAGGATTTTATATGGATCCTGTTCCTCCTCTGCCTTTTGTTCAATTCCTTGCGGATTTCTACTCGCTTCCTTTTTTGCCCATTCGTTAAAATTGCTTTTTCCTTTTCGGGAATATATTCTGTCTTTGTTGTAAGCAGTAAATATAACTACCAAAATTATAATGATCTCCGTTATCCCGATTTCCATAGGCTTCCGCACTCCAACGTTCAGATTGGCGGCGATTTCCCCCTATATTATCCGAATAGATACAAGAGATCAATAAGCAGCCAAATATCTTATTAATTATTCCCTTCAAATTCCATACCCCTTGGGATTGCCATTATGGCAGCTGCAAATTGCCTTCATTCAAGATCTCCATTGCGTTTGCCTCCGCTTCCGGGGACATCCATTGCCCGGGTGCCGGCCGGCGCAGAGCCGGGCAGCTGCCTACAACCGTATTGAAAAAACGTGGACGGCTTCACAAGGCGGCTCCGGCGGCAGGCCAATATGCAAACCATCCGCCATCTGGCTCCAGGAAACGGTCCCTTCGTATCCAATCAGGCTGACTTCTCTGACAGGCAGTGGATGGGCAAGTTTCAAAGATGTGATGACCGCCTGTCGGTCAGCCGGCCAAGCCATTTGGAACGCATAGAGGATGTCGCCTTTGCAGGTGAATCGAAAATCTTGCGCCGTCCATTGCTGGGAAGCTTCGCTAAACGCGCCCTCCACAGCCCGGGTCGGTCCTTCACCAAAGACTTTCCAGGGTCGTGTCTCGTAGATGGCTGCACCGTTCATAGCCATCCACCGGCCGATCCCTTGCATCCCATGCGCGGATTCATCGTCAAACGTCCCGTCCGGCCGCAACGGGATATTTAAAAGCAAATTGCCGTTCTTGCTGACAATATCCACCAGCATAGGCACGATGTCTGCGGTTGTTTTGTACGCTGCACGCCGATCGTAAAACCATCCGCCGATGCAGGTATCCGTTTGCCAAGGCCGGGAAAGCATCTCAGAAACCACGCCCCGTTCCACATCCAAAACACCTATGTTCTCGACAAACTCACCGTGATTGTGCTCGAACTCCCCGCCGAGATGTTTGAGCGTGTAAACAGCCTGACAATTCCCGTCGTGATTTCTTGTGTTTAAATTATAGAAATGCGCGATCAATCGGCGCCCCACTTCACCGAACGGGACCGCCCCATCGGTATAGAGCAAATCAGGTTCATATCGCTCCAGCAGGTCACGCACCCGCAGGAACCATTGTTTTTTCCACCACTCCGGGGGGTTGGCCGGATAAGCAAACGAAACATCCGCATGAGGCGGAAAATAAAAATCCGCATAACGCGAATCGGCGCCGTCATAAGAAACTCCATTATACGGACCGGCCTTGTCAGCCAGTTTGTTTGTGTTGAACCATGAATAACTGCGCTCAAGATGTTCCGTGACACCAAAGCGCAATCCGTACCGGGCGGCCGCCTGCTTCCAAAGGCCGACAATGTCCTTTTTCGGACCGATGTTGACGGAGTTCCAGCGATGATGCTTTGAGTCCCAACAATCAAAGTTGTCATGATGCACGGCCAACGCCACAAAATATCGGGCGCCGGCCTGCTGATACTGCCGCATCAGGGCATCCGGATTAAAGTTTTCCGCCTTCCATGCGGCGCAAACATCCTTAAAACCAAATTTTGAGGGATGCCCATAGGTGCGCCAGTGGAACCGGTACTGATCGGACCCTTCCAGATACATGTTGCGTGCATACCAATCGCCGTACATCGGGACGGCCTGAGGACCCCAATGCGCCCAGAACCCAAGTTTCGCGTCACGAAACCACTTGGGGCATTGAAAGGTTTGCAGCGATTGCCATGTTGGTTCAAATGATCCATCAGCGATCTTATAATCAGGATCGTCCGCGTACACCCGGCCGAGTGTGTGGTCGCTCATGAACAAAATGCTCCTGCTGAACGCTCCATAGGATTTATTTTCCGACGACGCCGGCCGTCAAAGCCAGCGGCTGTTCGAAATGTTGGAGAAATTGACATTTACCACAATTCATCAATAATGCCTTTCAACTTTGGTCCAATGATTTCATATCCATGACTGTTCAAGTGCAATCCATCGGGCATGATCGTGTCGCTTACCACCCCGTGCTCGTTTATCAGGTCTTTTCCAATATCCCTGTAGGTTATCCCCGTATCGGTATACTGGAATTCCAATAGTCTATTAATCCGATCGATTTTCCGGGCATAATTTATCCCCGTCTCGTTGATATTCCTGGGCAGCAATCCAAGGATAACAAGCTTGGTGTTCCTGAGTTTCTGCCGGATTATTTCTGCGATCTCTCGTATTCCATTCACTATCGTCTCATCGGAATCCTTATCGAGATTATTCGTCCCTGCCAGGAGTATGATTATTTTGGGGTCGACCCCGTCAAGCTCGCCATTCATTATTCTCCACTTGATATTCTCCAGACAATCTCCACCAACCCCAAAATTCGCTGCGTGATACGCAATGAAATACTTGTTCCATAAGTCCGGGTTGTCTTCCCATCTTCGGATCAATGAGTCTCCCAGGAAAACCAGTTGAATATCATACTCAGCCTTCATTTCGAGTATTTTATTATGCTTTGCGAGAGACTGATCATCCGTACGCATCACGGCTTCCATTGGCATAGGACGTTTCCCTTTGACGGAGGCGATGTCGGGGTGCGCGAGCGCGGCGGCGGCGGACATGATTAATAAAAGTTTACCATGCGAGGTTGGATTGGGATAACGAGAGGGGCTAAACCTTAACGCCAGGACGCCAAGACGCAAAGACGCAAATAAATCAGAACTCCGTATGACATATTTTTTCCCTTTGCGCCTCTGCGTCTTTGCGCGTTCGCGTTACGGTTTTTTCTCCATCTTTGCGTCTTTTTCGATCTTCGCCCACGTATCCCGCAGCGTCACCGTCCGGTTGAAAACCGGCGCGCCCTTCGCGCCGTCCGGATCGGCGCAGAAATACCCGTTGCGTTCAAACTGGAATTTATCCCCCGGCCCGGCCTCCCCAAGCGACGGTTCGAGCTTGCAGCCGGCGAGCGTCTCGAGCGAGTTGGGGTTGATGATGGC
>CAZYSF010000416.1:0-4108 GCA_964649635.1 uncultured Anaerolineales bacterium
GCATTCTACGAATGATCAGCCGGTTGGATCAGGCCGAGGGCTGCCCCAGCCGGACGCGTTCTTGGTCCACGATTTCCGGCAGGAGCTTGCGAAAGAGCGGCTTCGGTTCGGCCAACGGCTGCCCGGCCGCGAGCCGGCTCGGTTCCCACTCACCGGTTGCGCCGGCGGGGTCGTACGTCAGGACGGGGCGCGACCCGAGCGAATCCGCGCGCTCCTCGATCCGCTGGGTGCCGAACATTCGGCCACGGTACCCGAATCCGGTGTGCAGCACTTCCGCGGAAAACGGGATGACCGGAGCGAGCAGCGTCTTAAGGGAGTCGATGACGCGCAGCCCGGTGAAGATCGTCTTCGCCGCCCCGGCCGGATCCGATTTGATCTGGAACCAGGGCGCCTGCTGGTCCAGGTAGCGGTTGGCTTCGCCGGCCAGCGCCATCGCCTCGTTGAGCGCGGCCCGCAACTGAACCGCTTCGTACAGGCCGCCGACGGCGTTGAAAGCCTGGTCGGCCTTGGCCAGCAGTTCGTTGTCTTCCGGGCGCAGTTCACCCGGATCCGGCACGCGCCCGTCCCAGTTGCGGTAGGCGAAAGTCAGCACGCGGTTGGCGAGATTTCCCCAGGTGGCGACCAGTTCGTCGTTGTTGCGCCGCAGGAAATCGCCCCAATCCCAGTCGGTATCGCGGGATTCGGGCATGTTGACGGTCAGGTAGTAGCGGACCGGGTCCGGGCCGTAGCGCTCGACCGCATCCAATCCCCACACCGCCCAATTCCGGGAGCCGCTGATTTTCTTGCCCTCCAGATTCATGAATTCATTGGCGGGCACATCCGTGGGGAGGTTGAGCGTCCCGTCCTTCCCGCCGGCATACAGCTTCGACGTCCCGATCAGCTGCGCCGGCCAGATCACGGCGTGAAAGGGGATGTTATCCTTCCCGATGAAATAATTGGTGATCGCCTGCGGGTCGTACCACCAATCCTTCCAGGCCTCGGGCGTGCCCCGGCTTTTGGCCCACTCGAGCGAGGCCGAGAGATAGCCGATCACCGCCTCGAACCAGACGTACAGCCTTTTTTCGTCCCAGCCGGATTCCGGCAGCGGGATGCCCCAATCCAGATCGCGGGTGATCGGCCGCCCGTGCAATCCTTCTTCGATCATGTTGCGTGCGAAGCGCAGGACGTTCGGGCGCCAGTGTTCCTTACCGGTTGAAAGGAACTTTACGAGGGCGGGGGAGAGTTTGGCCAGATCCAGAAAGAAATGCTCGGTTTCGCGGATGATCGGGGTGGAGCCGTCGGTGCGGCTGCGCGGATTAATCAGCTGAGTCGCGTCCAGAAGGTTGCCGCACCGGTCGCACTGGTCGCCGCGCGCGTTCGGGTAGTGGCAGAGGTAGCACTCGCCCTCCACATAACGGTCCGGGAGGAAGCGCTTCTCCTTTTCGGAATACATCACCGATTGTTTCTCGCGGTAGAGGTACCCGTTGGCTTGCAGCGCGCGGAAAATATCCTGAGCCACCTGGAAGTGATTTTCCGTATGGGTGCTGGTGAACAGGTCGTAGGTCAGGCCGGTTTTCTGGAACAGGTCTATGAACCGGCTGTGATAGCGCTGATAGATTTTTTCCGGTGTCGTATGTTCCGCATCGGCGCGGACCGTGATCGGAGTCCCGTGGCTGTCGGTGCCGGAAACCATCAGCACCCGGTTGCCCTTCAGGCGGTGGTAGCGGGCGAAGATATCCGCCGGCAGATACGAGCCGGTGATGTTGCCCACATGGATATCGGCGTTGGCGTACGGCCACGCGACGGCGACGAGGACGTTTTTCATCGTGGGTTACTCCGCGGAAGGCATCGGCTTGGAATTCGCGGAGTATAACATCCGGGGCCGGAAATATGAAATTCCGTCCGCGGAGTCGGGTTGTGGGGGGCGGCGCGGCTGTCATCCCCGGCGGCGCAGGAGGCTGCGGAGGAAATAGCGGATTGAGAAAAACGTACGCGCCCGGGCGCGCCGATCATTTATAATTGGCCAATCCGCTCCGCGGGGGCGCAGGAAGGGATGCCGCCCATGATTGCTTACAGTATCCGCAGACTGCTGATTTTGCCGGTCACGTTGTTCGGGATGAGCGTGATCATTTTCCTGTTCCTGCAAATCCTCGGCCCGGAAACCCGCGCCTCCTTTTACATGAAGCAGGTCCCCCGAAATCCGGCGGCGCTCGAGGGGATCATCACGCGCTATGGATTCCGGGATCCGATCACGGTGCAGTACTGGCAATGGCTGTTTGGAAAGCCCGATGCGGAGACGGGTGCCGCAGAAGGCGGATTGCTCCGGGGGAACCTTGGTTTCTCCCGGTTCGGGGGAGAACCGGTCTCAGGGCTCATCCTGGCGCGTTTCCCGGCCACGCTGGAGCTCACGCTTTTCGCGCTGATACCGATCCTGCTCATCGGAATATCTCTGGGAATTCAATCCGCGGTCAACCATAACCGCTGGGTGGACCAGCTTGCGCGGTTGTTAAGCATCATCGGGTATTCCATCCCGGGATTTGTCCTCGGGCTCCTGCTGCTGATGCTTTTCTATGCGGACCGCGGCTGGTTTCCCGCCGGCCGCGTATCCGATTGGGTTCGCTTGGAGGTATTGAACGGGACGTTCGAGATCCGCACCGGCCTGTTCACGGTGGATTCACTGATCAGCGGCCGCTTGGATGTGCTCTGGGATGCGCTGCGGCACCTGGTCCTTCCGGTCCTGACCCTCTCGTATGTATCCGTGGCGGCCTTCCTGCGGATCACCCGTTCGTCGATGATCGAGGTTCTGCATCAGGATTTCATCGTCACCGCCCGCGGCAAGGGAATTCCGGAGGATAGAATCCTCCGGAACCATACGGTGCCCAATGCGCTGCTTCCGGTAGTCACCTATTCGGGGCTGGTGGCCGCCTCGCTGCTCAGCGGGGTCGTCATTATTGAAACGATTTTCTTTTTCCCTGGAATGGGATACACCGCCATGGAGGCCGCGCTTCAATTCGATATCGCGACCGTTCTGGGATTCACGATGCTGGCCGGAGTTGTCGTGGTCGTTGTTAATATGCTGGTGGATATCCTCTATGGTTTGCTGGATCCGCGAATCCGGCTGGATTGACCGGACTCTGATCAGTATTTCGCCCGCGCGGTAAAAACCGCCGCCGCTTTCCAAAAGGATTTCCACGGCCCGGGGGCCCTGGGGACCGGTCCACCGCGGAAGACGCGCTCTTCCTCAAGCCCCGTTCAGCGGCCGGATTTCTTGGTTTTCGAATTGGCCTTCGCCTGGTTTTCCCTCACCCGGAACTTCACGATTTTAACGATCAACGCGTACGGGATCGGTTGATCCAGCGGAAACCGGATGGAACCCTTCGCGCCCGCATAAGGCGCCAATTCCTTTTTAAAAGTTGCCGTGCCGCTCGGAGACGGGTAAAATCCGATGTGATGCGCAAATCCGCCGAAATGCACAAGATTTCCGTTTAGGATAAAAGTCGGTATCCCATATTTGAAGCCTTCTTCGGCATCCGGCGCCGCTTTACGGATGACGTCCCTAACTTTTTTAAGAATACCTTGGACGTCTTTTGGGTAGGTCCGGATATAAGCATCAATAGCTTTCGAGGGTTTCATTTCAGCTCCCTTCTTTTCAACGGAGGAAAAACCTCTTTATCAAATCTTACGCGATCGCGGGTGGTACTTCAATCGGTAACGCGCGGTTCCGGGAGCCATCCTTCAAGATGCCCGCGCCATCGCCGCGCCGCGCTGAAGCACGGCGCTGGTACACAAAGCCCGCATTCGCGGGCTATGTGGTAAAGGTCATGCCCCGGAGGGGCATCGTGTACCAGCGCAGGGCTTTAGCCCCGCGCAAAGATGCGAATATGTCTTGGTAATTCTACTGTGCATACTCCTGCAGCTGCCGGGCCCTGCGGGGGTGCCGCAGCCGCCGCAAGGCGCGTCCCTCGATCTGGCGGATGCGTTCGCGCGTCAGCCCGAACTTCTGCCCGACTTCCTCAAGCGTATACGGCCGCTCGCCGCACAATCCGAACCGCATCCGCAGCACTCTCGCTTCGCGCGGGCTGAGCGTCCCCAGCACTTCCTCGACCTTCTCGCGCAGGAGCTGTTCGCT
>CAZYSF010000417.1:0-3791 GCA_964649635.1 uncultured Anaerolineales bacterium
TCGGCGCCGATAATTTCATCAACGAGATCATCTGGGTCTACCACGGACCTTCTCCCGTAAAATCCTATTTCAACCGCAAGCACGACACCATTCTCGTATACGGGCGCGGAAAAATGCGCGCCTTCTACCCCGACCGGATCCGCGTCCCGTATAACCCGAGCACTCACCGCACCTTCGCCTCCTCTCCGAAGGCAGGCTTTGGCAAGCGGCCGGACCTGCTGCGCGGAAAAATTCCGGAGGATTGGTGGTACTTTCCCGTGATCGCGCGCCTGCATACCGAGCGGACCGGGTACCCGACCCAGAAACCGGAAGCACTGCTCGAACGCATCCTGCAGGCTTCAAGCGCCCGGGGCGATCTGGTGGGCGATTTCTTCTGCGGGTCGGGGACCACGCTGCGCATCGCCGATTCGCTTTCCCGGCGGTGGATCGGATGCGACATTCTTCCGCAATCGATCTCGATCTGCCAGCGCCGGTTGGCGCTCGGCCAATCGCATCCGTACGCGATCGACTCGCCTGCCGCCGGTATGCCGCCTGTCGTCCGGCGCATCCGCCTGCACGCCGGCATTCGCGCGGACCAGCGCCGGGTGACCGTTACGCTTACCGGCGTGTCCCCCTGCCTTCCGGACGGATTTCCCGCCTCTTTGGATTATTGGGAAGCGGATTTCGATTACCGGGGCGATGTCGTCCGCAGCGAACACCAGGCGGCGCGCCCTTGGCGGAAAGGCTCGTCGGAGACGTCGTTGTCCCACTCATATTCCCGCACGGGATCCTACCGGATTTTCTTGCGCGCAATCTGTTCGGACGGGGCGGTGGCGACGGCGGAGAAAATTGTTGAGGTTAAGTAATGCGGTTAATGGAATTAGTTTGGATCGTCGTACCCGCGTACTCGTAGCGGGTATCCAGGGACTTCCTTTGTGAAACCTGAAGTTACTGAATCCTAAAGTGTTGAGATGGATTCCCGCTTAAATCACGCGGGAATGACGTGCTTTCTTTCGTGTCGTCATAGCCGCGCCTGCCCTGCGCATCATGCAGGAAGCGGGGGTGAGCGGAGCGGTTATCCGCAAACTTCCCTTGTATAACCCAAAATTACTGATTTATAAATCGTCGGGATGGATTCCCGCTTAAAGCGCGCGGGAATGACGTGCTTCGTTTATTTTTTGCTTGTGTCGGGAATATCCAGCCGGTACCCCTGTCCGCGGATGGTTTTTAAATACCTCGGCGAAGAGGGATCCGGTTCGAGTATTTGCCGCAGCCAGGAAATATGGACATCGAGCGTGCGGGTATCCCCGGTGTAATCCGTATCCCAGACGGCCTTGATGAGGAATTTCCGGGTCAGAAGGATCCCGGGATGGCGGAGGAACACCTCAAGCAATCGGGCTTCCTTCGGCGTAACCTGATCCTCCCGGCCGCCGCAGGAAATTTTCCTCTGTTTGGTGTTTATCCGGATCGGCCCGGCCTGGATCGAACTCTCCTCGTCGCTGGGAAGCTGGCGTTGAACGGCGTTAAGCAGTTTGCGCGGCGTGAAGGGCGGGACGAGGACGGATTGGGCGCCGATCTCCTCCGGATTGGAAAGTATGGCGCGGGTGATCAGGACGATCGGGCAATCGCCGACTTCCTTGTGCAGGTGGCGGCATAAACGGATTCCCGATGTACGCAGGGAGATTGCGTCGAGCACGATCACATCCGGCTTGGCGGCGCGCGCGCGATCGGCGGCTTTGCGCGGCGAGTTTTCCACAAAAAGGGCAAATCCCCTTTTAAGTAATGCCGAGCTGTGCGATGGGACGGTGGTGCGGTCCGATTCGATCAGAAGAACTTTAGCGGGGGTCATAGTGATATGATAGGTTTTACGGAAGTGAAATGCCTCGCCATTTGACGACCGAACCGCTGAGGAAAGTACGACCGCAAGCGCATTATATCGCCGAATGGCAAAGCGGCGCAAGCGGACGGAACCGCTTGCCGTTTCCCATCCCTAACGCGTAAAAATATTTGCATGTCTCCCAAGACGCCATCGTTGCTCTTCGCGGGACCGGTCCGCATGGAATATTTCCTCCTGCCGGAGGGAAAAAACCATGCGCGCGTTCTGGGCGGTCCGGCATTGTATGCCGCCGCGGGAGCCAGACCATGGACCCGCGACGAAATCGGCATTGTCTCACGCGTTGGTAATAATTTTTCCCCGCAAACGCTGAACGCGATCCAGAGCAAGGGGATCGATACGACCGGGGTGAAAATCCTCCCCGGATCCGCGCCCAGCCTCGGATTTCATTACTACGAAAGCTGGGATAAACACATCGATTGGAGCCCGGAAAAATACTACGCCAAACACAACCTTGTGTGCCCGGAAGAATTGCTGGGATACGTTCCACCCACGCTCTCGGAAAATGCCGTCCAACCTCTGACCGAGGCCGCCGTCCGGATCGAAGATCTTCCGGACGCGTACCTCCAGGCCAGCGCCGCGTTTATCGCCCCCTGCCATTATCAGAGCCAGATCACCCTGTCGGTGGCGCTGCGCCGCCATGGGACAAGCGTACTCTTCCTCTCACCGCCGGACGGATTGCTCCTGCCGTCGTTTCGCCCCCAAATCCGCGAGATGCTGCACGGCATCGATATCCTCTTTGCCCGCGAATCCTCCCTGCGGACCTTTACCGGCAGGCCGGATGCGGATGCCGGCGCGCTATCGGAATATATTTCGCGATGGGGGCCGAAGCTCGTCCTCCTGCAACGGGGATATCAGGGCATCCATATCTACGATTCCGATTCCCGGGGTGCTCATTTCATCCCGTTCTATCCGGTGGAGATGCAAAATCCGCTCGCCATCGGAGATTCCTTCTGCGGCGGTTTTTTGGCCGCATGGTGTTTGACGTCTAATCCTTTGGAATCCGCGTTGATCGGCTGCATCTCCGCCTCATTGGCCATGGAAGGGCCCGGCGGATTGTACGCGTTGGATCGGAATCCCGGCCTGGCGGATGCGCGACTGGCATCGCTCCGCCGGTCGATGGGCCCGTAACGCTTCCGGAAACTTGCGCATCCGGCGGATGGTGCTATACTCCCGCGCGATTGGTCCGAACATGAAGACGCCGGTGCTGGTCCTGAATGCAAATTTCCAACCACTCCACGTGTGCGATACGCGGCGGGCTTTGCATCTGATCATCGGGGGAAAAGCCCGGCTCGTAGCCAATGGACGCGGCTCGATTCACACCGTCCGCTTCTCATACCCGATCCCTTCGATCATCCAGCTTCAGAGAATGATTCATCCGCCGCGCCCATACCCGCACCTTTCCAAGCGCGAAGTCTTCCGGCGGGATGATTACACCTGCCAGTATTGCGGGCGGCAGACGATGCACCTGACGGTCGACCACGTCCTGCCCCGGTACCGCGGCGGAGCGCACGTGTGGAACAATCTGGTTGCCGCCTGCCCGCCCTGCAACCGCAAGAAAGGCGGACGGCTGCCTGAGGAAGTCCACATGCACCTGAAGCGCCCGCCCATGGAACCTCCGCGTTCGGCGATGTACCTGTTCGGGCATTATTTGACGGAATTTGGGGAGTGGCGTTCGTACCTGGAGGGCTGGTGAAAAGAAACAGCCCGAGGGACTATCTAAAAAGGGAGAACAGATATTCCGTGGAGAGTACCCGTCCTCGTAAAGTCGCCATTCCCGCGTGTTCTTAGCGGGAATCCAGAGATTGCAGAAATGGATGCGCGCCAAGTACACGCGGGCATGACGGTCACAAGAATATTCCATGAGCTTTGTAGATAGCCCCTCGGTCTTTGAAAATAAAAAAAGGCTGCCGGATTG
>CAZYSF010000418.1:0-6437 GCA_964649635.1 uncultured Anaerolineales bacterium
ATCCAGCGCGGCAAGGATATATTCATTGGCATCCGTCTGTCCGATGGCGCGGGCATATGTTTCGGCAGCCGCGAGATCCGGGAGCAATACCAGCGCGGCCTCGGTGAGCGCATCCTGGAGCGCGTCCGGGGAATCACAATCGACGCTGCGCGCTTCCCAACCGGAAGCGTCGATCCATCCTTCCAGAGCGGTTTCCGCGCCGGGAAGGTCGCGGGCAGAGGGCACGACCGCCGTAAGGATGCCCGCCTGGTCCACCAGCGCCAGCGCGCGCAGGATGAGTTCCTCCGGCATGCGGCCACCGGAAAGGATCAGCCATCCGGTGCCCTGAGGTCTGCGGAATAATTGGGATAGAACCGAAGCCATGGAGTCCCTGGTGGCGGTGGGCGATGGGGAGCGCCGGGTTATCTATGCGGACGGCCCGGGTTGCCGTTGCGGCCGTTCCTGCCGGTCGCTCCGCCGTTGCCGTCATCCCGTTCCCCGTTGTCCGTCTGCGGCGCCGGCGAGGCGCTTTCATCTATGGGTTGAATCTCCTCGCGGCGGAATTCGGCCGTTCCCATTTCGTCGCCGAAATCCACAAGCACGCCATCCCGCAGCGGGAACACCTCCGCCACCCGGCCAATACCACGCGGGGTTTGGACCCGCTTGCCGCGTTTGGGGAGCTTCTGACGTGCATCCGCATACTGATCGTATTCGTAAATCAGGCAGCATCGGAGGCGGCCGCAGATCCCGGTGATCTCTCCGGGATTGAGGGAGATCCCCTGCGCCTTGGCCATCTTGATTGAGATGGGATTAAACTCGCCGAGGAACTGCGAACAGCAGCGCTGAGCGAGCCCGCAAGCGCCCAGTCCGCTGAGCAGCCGGGCGACATCCCGCGGTCCCACCTGGCGGAACTCGATCTGCTGGCGCGAAAAGCGGTGCGCCAGATCGTTACGCAGCGGTTTGAGATCCACCTTTTCGTCGCTCTCGGTCGAGAAAATTATGGTCAGATGCGAGCCGTCAAAGCCGAATTCGACGGCGAAGAAACGCACAGCCGGGAAATTATGCTTGCGGGCGCATTCGCGGACGATGGCGAGAGTTTCCTCCTCGCGTTCCTTCCACGCCTGCTGCACAAGGAGATCCTGTGCCGAAGCCGGCCGGTCGATCGTGCGGCGCTCCCCCTCCCCGGCCCGCGGATCGCATACAAAGCACGCGACCTGCCCGATCTGCTTTCCACGGGCGGTGGTGACGACCACGTAATCGCCCGGATGGATGGAATCGGCATGGGTGCCGGCGTCGAAATGGTAAACCTTTCCGAGTTTTTGAAACCTTACGCCGATAATGGCGGACATGCTTCGAAGGCCTTTCTAGGTTCGAGTCAGGCATGATTATACCTTGTGAGGTCGGGAGGGCCGGTTTTTCCCCGGAATTATGGGCGACCGCCGCGCCCTCCGAATAAACCCGGCCATCGGATATAATGGCACGGTTTCCATTTTTCCTACCTAGTCCGGAGAGCGTATGCCGCGCACATCCAAACGAACCATTAAAAACCTCAAAACGGGAAAAACCGGCGCCTCCTACCACAACAGCCGCTCCGGTAAATCCATCCGAACGGTGTGGATGGTGGCTCTGCTGCTCGTCGCCATATTCGGGATCGGCTTCCTGGTCGTTCAGATCGCCGGGGAGCTTGCGCCCTGGCAGCTGGCCGACGAGATTTCCCCCAACAACGCCCGCAAACAGCTCACCGGCGGCGCGATCGTGCTCGACGTCCGCACCTACGAGGAATTTATCGGCGGACACATCGAGAAGAGCCTGTTCATGCCGCTCGAAGAGCTTACGTCGCTCATGAGCGCGCTTCCCCGCGACCGGCTGATCATCACGGTCTGCCGGACCGGGCTGCGCAGCATCCAGGCCCGGTACATCCTTCAGGAAGCAGGCTACGACCAGGTTACCAGTCTTAAAGGCGGCATGGAGGCCTGGATTGCAGCCGGTTTTCCGGTGGTTTACGGCGAACCGGTCCGTAACAATTAAGGAATAATTATTGTCGGAAATTCATATACAAGGGTGTCATGCTGAGCGTCTCCCCTCGCAGAGCATCCCTGCTTGAGTTTGTTCCAGAAGCAGGGATGCTCTGCGCAGCGATTGGGCAGCAAAGCATCTGCGCCCGCTTTTCGCCGATCCTTCGCTCAGGGTGACGTTATCGTAGGTTTTAAAATTTTTCTACAGGTTGTGGGATAAGCCATTGAAGGCGGTCGAGTAGAGGTATTTGCGTATCGAGACCACCGGTAATTTGGCGCGGTCTCGCCCGCCCTGGTCGGGCTGGGCCAGGGATACGCCCTCAAAACACGCGGGCTACTCGACCAGCTATTTTCACCACCTTGCTAATTCCCTCTGCGCTTTTTGCGGCTGTAAATCGCAATGCGTCCTTGTGGTCTATTCCAGGTTTTCATATAATTGGCGGTAGGATCCTCCATGGAATCGTGGCAGCAACCTCGACAGGGTGAATGATGGACGCATCCGAGAAAACCAAAATCGTCCCCCCCAAAGAAAAACTGCACATCGAGGTTCACGCCGCCCTGCGGGCGTTAATTCACCCGCATTCCAAGCCCGATTTTCACCGTCTGCAATCCTGCCTTCCGCACCTGCTGCCGGCGGAAACGGTCATCTCGGCGGACGGCGTCCGGGCGCTCTTCGATCAGGCGCTTGAAAAGCTGAAGCCCGGGTATCCGGAAATGCACACGCTCCTCCGGGAACGGTTCTGGGAAGGCCGGACGATGCAGGAGCTTTCCCTCAACCAGGGCCGGTCCTCCAGCGGGCTATATGCGATGCAATCCCAGGCACTGCGCCAGCTGGCGAAGACGCTTTCCGAAATGGAAGAAGAAGCCGAAACCCACCGCGCGGAAGCGGTCAATTACCGGTGCCGGAATCTTCCCCCCTGCCCGTTCCAGCGGTTGTACGGATTTGAGGACTCGCTTGTCCAGATCGAAAAATGGCTGAATGATCCACAAGGCCCGCAGATCATCAGTCTCGAAGGCCTCGGCGGACTCGGAAAAACCGCGCTGGCGCACGCCGCCGTTCGGGAAGCGCTGGCCTCCGGCCCGTGGGCGGATCTGGCCTGGGTCTCCGCCGTAGACCGGCCGTTTTATCTCTGGGAAGCGCCCGATACTCCTCCGCCCCTGAACCCGGACCGGATCATCGAGCAGATCGCGATGCAGCTGGATCTGCCGGAGGAGACGATTAACCTCCCTCCGGCGGACCGGCGGAATGTAGTGAAGGCGACGCTGTCCGCCAAACCCTACCTCATCGTCCTCGAGGACCTTGAGCCGGAGCACCGCCCGAAGGATTTCCTGCCCAACCTGATCACGCCGACCGGCCCCACCCGCTTCATCCTCACCAGCCGCCAGCGGCTGCCGATGATTCCCGGGTGCGGGAGCCTCTTCCTACACGAGCTCTCGCGGGATGCCAGCTGTGCGATCATGGGCTACGAGGCGCAGGAGCGCAAACTTCAGATTTCCGAAGCGGAAATGGACCGCGTGTATGCGATGGTCGGCGGGAATCCAATGGCGCTCAAGCTAATCATCGGCCAGGCGGTCAGTCTCCCGCTGCACCGGGTACTCGAGAACCTTCTCCCGGCCACGAAAGGCACGCCGGCCGGGAACATCCTCCAGCAGATATACCGTCATTCCTGGAAATTGCTGCTGCCCGCATCGCGCCAGGTCCTGTTCGCGATGGAACGTTTTTCCCCGAACGGGGCGAGTTACGAGGATCTGCAAACCGCCGCCGATCTTCCTTCCAAGGAATTGGATGCGGCGCTCCAACAACTGGTCACGCATTCGCTGGTCGTGTACAACCCGGCCCCGGTGGATCAATACATTATCCACCGGTTGACCTATCTGTTCCTCTGGACTCTGCAGCGCGGGGGAGTGATCAGCCTGATCGATACCAAACCGGCCGTGCCGCCGGAAAGGTTGAGCGGGGCGAAAGCACAAAAGAAATAAGTACCGTTACTTAGGTGGTCGAGTAGCCCGTGGTTTTCGGGCATATCGAGACCACTCTATCAATTCGACGAATTAGTCATACCATCAGGTCTCGATACGGCCGCGAAAATCACGCGACCTACTCGACCGCCTTCTCATTGCCGCCCTGGAGCGCCACCACGCTGATCCGGGCGGCGGTTTTCTCCGCCATCTCCCGCAACGCGACGGAAACGGGCGAATCGGGTGAGGAGAGTATGACCGGTGTGCCTTCATCGCCGCCGATGCGCACATTCGGGTCGATCGGAATCTCGCCCAGGAAGGGAACGCCTGCCGCTTCCGCAAGCTCCCGGCCCCCTCCGCGTCCGAACAAATCCACCGGTTTGCCGTCCGGCCCGGTCCAATAACTCATGTTTTCGACCACTCCGAGAATGGGCACATTCATCATTTTAAACATTTCGAGGCCGCGCAAGGCGTCCTCGCACGCGACCTTCTGCGGAAGCGTGACGATAATGGCGCCGGTGAGGTTGACCAGCTGGCCGAGGCTGATTTGAACGTCGCCCGTCCCGGGGGGCAGGTCCACGACCAGGTAATCCAAAGCGCCCCATTCGACGTCGGTCAGCAGCTGGCGGATGGCGGAATGCAGCATCGGCCCGCGCCAGACGAGCGGCCGGCCCGGCTCCACCATCAACCCGATTGAAATCACCTTGACCCCGTGGGCCTCAGCCGGGAAAATTTTATCCTCCTGCGGCGCGGGGAGTTCATGGACTCCCATCATGGTCGGAATATTGGGCCCGTAAATATCGGCGTCCAGCAATCCGACGCAGGCCCCGCTTTGCGCGAGGCTAACCGCCAGGTTGACCGCGATGGTGCTTTTCCCGACGCCGCCCTTGCCGGAAGCGACCGCAATCACGTTGCGGGCGGCGATGGGCACCGGCCCGCCCGTAACCCCGCCCGGCACGGAGGATTCCATCTTGATTTGGACTTCGCGCACCCCGGGGACGGATTCCACCGCCGCCCGCGCATCGGCCGCGATGCGGTCGCGCAGCGGGCATGCGGGAGTGGTCAGCACCAGCGCGAACGACACGCGCCCGTCCTCGACCTTCAGGTCGCGGATCATATTAAGGCTGATCAGGTCTTTGTGCAGTTCGGGGTCTTCGACCCGGCTGAGTGCCTTGCGCAGGTCTTCGACCGCGGGTCCGGCGGGGGAGGATTTCACGTCAGGCATGGATGGGTTCACCGGCCTTCCTTCCGTGGGGCATGTTCCTCAAGGTAAACGTCAATTTCCTTGCGCGCTTTTTCATACAGCCGGATCAGCTCCTGGTCGTTTCCCCGGTAGCGGAGGATCGCCTGGCGCGCGCAGGCGGTGCAGCCGCGCAGGGCGCGGAACGAATCCGCCTGGCAGTTCAGGCATCCGCTGAGCCGGATCATCATCAACCCGAATGCGAGCGCATCCGATTCGTCCTCATCCAATTCCGCAATCCGCGCCACGAGCCGTTTCCATACGGCGCCGCGCAGGTCCCCCAGAGAGGGAACCACGCGCATCGGGAAGAGCATTTCCGCATCTTCGTGGTACATCTCAGGCATCCCCTGTGCGGCGCGCCTGCTTCTGCGCCCGCGCGGCTTCCTCCCGCGCGAACGCCGCGGGATGGATGGCCGCATGATAAGCCGCCGGCTTCTGCAGTTTTTCAAGATTGTACACGTGCCCGGCCCTGTTGCGGGATGCCAATTCGTACTCCCGATCCATCCGGATGGCATCGAACGGGCAATATTCCGCACAATAACCGCAATTCATGCAGCGGTCGATATCGACGGCAAACTCGGCCGGGGAGGCAACCGGCTTCCCCGAGGCGGCATCGCGGACCCGTACGATCCAGATGCATTGCGGCGGGCACACCCGGGCGCAAATCCCGCAGGCGGTGCAACGCAGATTCCGCGTTCCATCCGCCCCTTCGGCATACACCAGAAACGGGATCACCCGGAAAGCCTCCGGAACGGGCAGCTTTTCTTCCGGATACTGGATGGTGAAAATCCCGCGGGTATTCTTGCTCCGCCTGCGGGCGATGCCCTCCGGGGTGTAATAGCGGCGGCCCCATCCGCGCAGATCCTCCCAGTAGGATTCCACGAAGTGGCGCAGCGTAATGCCCAGGCCTTTGAGAATGCCTAATCCGAACATAGAAGAAGACCTAAAAAAACCTTTTTACCGCAAAGACGCTAAGGCCGCAAAGATTTTTTAAAATAATTCTTTGCGTTCTTTGCGGCTTTGCGGTGAGATTTTTTCGATCACCGGTCCGTCTCCCCCAGGATGATATCGATGCTGCCCAGGACCGCGACCACGTCGGCGACCTTGCCGCCGCGGCACATCTCGGCCATGCCTGTCAGGTTGATGAAGGACGGCGCGCGGACGTGGTACCTCCAGGGATTGGGCTGGCCGCTCGCGACCACGTAGAAGCCCAATTCGCCCTTCGGGCCTTCCACGCGTCCGTA